>JAUZEX010000677.1 GCA_030838815.1 Actinomycetota bacterium | reverse complement strand
CCGCCCGCCTTCTCGGACAGGCGGCGGGTCTGGTTGTTGAGCCGGTCCCGGACGAAGACGTCCATCACGCCGTTGGTGTCACCCGGCACGAGGTTGGAGGCGTCGGAGGCGAAGAGGACGAAGCGGCCGTCGGCGCTCATGGCCGGCCAGATGCTGGCGCCGTTGGCCTGCCCGCCGTCGTTGGCCACGCTGACCCGGTCGGTCCTCCCGTTGTGGCGGTTGCGGATGAAGATGTCGCTGGCCGAGTTGGTGTCGCCCGGCACGAGGTTGGACGAGTCGGAGGCGAAGGCCGCCAGGTTCCCGTCCGACGACACCGCCGCCGGTGAGTCGGGCAGGGAGGCGAACGAGTCGGCGCCATGGGTGGCGCCGTTCGTGGCGTACACGCTGACCCGGATCATCCGTCCGGACTCGAAGCCGTTGCCGGAGTCGCCCATCTGGGCCACGAACACGTCGGACGCCGCGTTGACGTCGTCGGCGACCAGGTTGTCGCCCGTCGACTGGAAGGCCACCAGCACACCGTCGGCGCTGACCGACGGCAGTTCGGCGGCGGCGGTGGCCGGCTCGCCGTCCACGGCGCTCACGATGGCCTGGCCGGGGTTGTGCTCGAAGACCTGCGGGTCGAGGTAACGGTTGCTCTTGGAGAACGGCGCCGCCGAGGAGTAGGCCATGGCCCCGCCGGTGCCGAGGACGGCGAAGCCGGGGGCGACGTCGCCCCCGCTGCGGCAGGGGCAGTTGGCGAAGATCGTCGGGCGGACGCCGCCGTCCGTCGACCCCTGGTAGATGTCGCCGATGCCGTCGGTGTCGATCCCGTCGGCGATGAAGACGACCTTCGTCCCGTCGGCGGTGATGTTGGGCAGGTAGGCCTTCGAGCCGCTGGTGAGCATCGTCAGGCTGTAGGTGGCGCCGAGCTTGCGGACGAAGATGTCGTCGCCCTTGGCGTGACCGCTGACGATGTTGGTCGAGTCGGACGTGAAGGCGATCTTGGTGCCGTCGCCGCTGATCGTCGACTCGCCGCTGGTCCCGTCGCCGGCGGCGCCGGCGCTGGTGGCGCTGACGAGGTCGGTCTTGCCCGCGCCAGCCGGGTCCTCCCGGGCGTAGACCTGCGTGCCGGAGGCGCCGGGCACGAGACTCCCGGCCACGGACGTGAACGACACGTTGCCGTTGTTGGCCACCGAGGCGGAGTAGCTGTTGCCGTCGCTGTTGACCGAGGCCAGGTGCAGCGATCCGTCGTCGACGTGGTAGGCGAACACGTCGACGGTCGGGCCGTTGGCGTCGTTGCCGACGAGGTTGGTGGCCGACGACTCGAAGGCGATCCAGTGCCCGTCAGGGCTGATGGACGCCCCGACGCTGTCGCCGTTGCCCTCCGCCCCGCCCGGGCCGGTGCTGATCCGGACCGTCGACACGACCGCCGGCGCGATGCCGGGGTCGGCCGGGTTCCCGCCCGCGCCCGGGTTCGGCGGGGTGGGCGGCTTGCCGGGGGAGAGGGTGGTGAGGAACACGTCGATGTGGCCGTTGTTGTCGCCGTCGACGAGGTTGTCGGCCGCCGACGAGTAGACGACCTTCGTGCCGTCGTCGCTCAGGGTGCGCTTGGAGCAGCGCCGCGCCGTGAGGGCCGAGCAGGCCAGTGAGCTGCCGCCCTCCAAGCGGGCGTTGCGGTCACCACCGCTGCCGGGCACGCTGACCCGGTCGATGGCGTTGGGTGTCGCCGACCGGGCGCCCAGCATGCCGGGCCCGGCGGCGAGTCCCGCCACCAGCGCCACCGTGCCGGCCAACCCGATCCAGCGGGCCCGAAAGCGACCGTTGGAACCGAAACCTCGCCTCATCCTCTACCCCCAGCTCGATCGACGTCCCGCCGTCGCGGGACACGCGCGCACAGGCTCGAACAACGAGCCATACGGTCTCGGTGTTCGACGCGAAGCCCCACATTCCTTCCAAAAGGGACGAATGCCCGAAAAAGTTGTCGAGTCCGTTCGCGGCCGTACAGGAAACGGGCCGGGCGAGGAGGCTTGTCGGTGGATGCCAGAGCGGTGGTCGGGCGCGAGCGGCGTGACTACCGTCGTGGCGTGGACGCCGAGGCTCTGGGCGAACGGGTACGGGCCATCTGCCTGGCCCTGCCCGAGGTGACCGAGAAGCCGAGCCATGGCGCGCCCGCCTTCTTCGTGAAGAAGCAGTTCCTCATGCTGTGGTCGAACGGCCATCATGACCACGGGTTCCCCCACCTCTGGTGCGCCGCGCCCCCCGGCGCCCAGGCCGACCACATCGCGGCCGACCCGGAGCGCTTCTTCCGCCCGCCCTACGTCGGCGGACGGGGATGGGTCGGCCTCCGCCTCGACGGCAGGGTGGACTGGGGCCTGGTCGAGGACCTCTGCGAGGACGCCTACCGGACTATCGCGCCGGCGAAGCTGATCGCCGTCCTCGACGCCGACCGGACGTAGCTCAGCCCGGCACGCCGAGATCGGCCAGGAGGGCCCGGACGCGGCGCTCGATCTCGTCCCGGATCGGGCGTACGGCATCGACCTCCTGCCCCTGCGGGTCGTCGAGGGCCCAGTCCTCGTAGCGCGTCCCGGGGAAGAACGGGCAGGTGTCGCCGCAGCCCATGGTGACGACGACGTCGGCCGACCGGACGCCGGCGTCCGTCCACGGCTTGGGGAACTCCCGGGCGATGTCGATGCCCACCTCGGCCATGGCCGCCACCGCCGCCGGGTTGACGGACGGGCCGGGCTCCGAGCCACCGGAGAGGGCCACCGCCCGTCCGCCGGCCAGATGGTTGAACCACCCCATGGCCATCTGCGACCGCCCGGCGTTGTGGACGCAGAGGAACAGCACGGTCGGCAGGGAAGGGTCCGG
>JAUZEX010000673.1 GCA_030838815.1 Actinomycetota bacterium | reverse complement strand
GGACCAGGGCCGGGCCGACCGGGGTGAAGGTCGGGTAGGACTTCGACTCGAAGAACTGCTGCTTGGGCAGCTGGATGTCGCGGGCCGAGACGTCGTTGGTGACGACCAGGGCGGCGAAGTAGTCCCGCCAGTTGTCGGCTGTGATCTCGGTGCCGACCGGCATCTCTTTGCCGATGACGAGGCCGATCTCCAGTTCGTAGTCGAGCAGCGTGACGTGGGCCGGGCGGATGACGTCGTCGTAGGGGCCGCAGATCGAGCCCGAGGCCTTGCGGAAGAACGTCAGCAACACGTGGTCGGGGTTCATGCCGACGTCGCGGACGTGGGAGGCGTAGTTCGTGGCCTGGGCCACCACCCGGCAGGGGGCCGTGACCGGCGAGACGAGTTCGAGGCTCTCGACCGGCACGGTCTCGCCGCCGGCCGCGGCGGCGGCGATGGCCGCCCGGTCGGCCAGCAGCTCGCCGGTCGTGCGGGCGTCGGTGTCGATCTTGGCGGCGCCGGCGGGCGTGGCCACCCACCAGGCGTCAACGGTACGAAGGACGGAGGTGCTCATGACCGGGCTCCTTTCAGCAGGCCGCCAATGCGGTTGAGGTCGAATTCGTTGTCGCCCCGCAGGGCGTTGACCACGCCCGCCAGCTCGCCGAGGGTGGCGAGGCCGGGCTTGGTGCCGAGGAAGTCGCTGGTGGCCGGCGGCCCCCACTGGCGCAGCCCCGAGGAGCTGAAGGTGTTCCAGCCGGGCTCGAGCGTGTTGTCGAACACGTCGCCGTCGGTGAAGTGCTCGACCAGGAAGCCGTCGGGGTCGCGCCAGTAGTCGAAGATCTGGCTGCCCTCGACGTGCCGGCCGATGCCCCACGACCGGGAGTAGCCCGCCTCGAGGAGGTACTCACCGCCGGCGGCCAGGGTGTCGAGGTCGGACACCTGGTAGGCCGAGTGGAGGTACCGGTTGAACGGTCCGAGGGCCAGGACCAGCGTGTGGTGGTCGGACGGCGTGGCCCCCCGGTCGCAGCGGGTGAAGCTCAGGATCGGTCCCCGCTCCCGCTGCCCCGGGTAGTACAGGAAGTCGCTGACGAGCAGGCCGAAGTGCTGCAGGTACCAATCGAGCGACTCCCGGTACTTCGTGGTGTGGACCACGACGTGACCGAGCCGCTGGACCACGGCCGGCTGACGGGGCGGGCGCTGCATGGCGTTGGTCCGGACGACCTCGTGGCCGAAGTTGAAGGGCAGCGGCGCCGGGTCCGGCAGACCGGGCAGCTCGTCGGCGCCGGTCACCACCCGCACCGGCATCCCGTTGGGATCAACAAGCGTCACCGCCGAGCCGCCCAGCGTCTCCGGCAGCGGCTCGACCTTGGCGCCGCTGACCTTGGCCAGCCGGGCGACATCGGCCTTGTCAGCCGCCTTGAACGTCGGCCCGACGAAGCGTGACCCCGGGGCCTTACGGACGAGCACGGACGGTGAACCGGGGTTGCTCCCCCGCAGGTGGAGTTCCTCCGGAGTGCGCAGCGCCGTCGTGAACCCGAAGGCCTCGGCGAAACGCTCCGTCTGCTCCAGATCCGGCTTCTCGAACTCCAGCCAGGCCAGGTCCCAGACCTTGATGATGGGGTTGGCGGCCCGCCCCGGGTGCTCGCCGGGCAGGGCGCCGTGCTCGCTGTGCAGGTCGGCGTGGGGGTCGGTGATGTCGATCATTTGGCAGTCCTCCTTCGCTTGTGACGGTATCTTCACTTATGAGCGGTTCGTCCGTCAAGGGGCTGTTGAAGATTTCGTCAGTACCGACGCCCCGCCCGCTCTCGGGGCCAGGGCAGCCGGCCGGCGCCAGATGAAGAATTCCTCACCGATGACGAAACGGCTATGATCTGGGCGATGACCGAGCCCACCGCCACCACCAACCGACTCGAACGGCGCAAGGCCCATACCCGGGCGGCGCTCATCAGAGCCGCCCAGAGCTTCATCGCCGCCGGGAACCCCAACGTCCCGATCCTGGACATCACCCAGGCCGCCGACGTGGGGTTGGGCTCCTTCTACAACCACTTCGAGAGCAAGGAAGAGCTCTTCGAGGCCGCCGTCGAGGACGTGCTCGAGCGGCTCGGCGGCCTCCTTGACGAGCTGACCGCCGTCATCGAGGACCCGGCCGAGGTCTTCGCCCAGAGCTTCCGGCTCTTCGGGCGCTTCCACCGCCGCAACCCCGACATGAGCAAGGTGTTGCTCAACAGCGCGCTGGCCATGGCGGGCTCCGACCGCGGCCTCGCTCCCCGGGCGCTGCGCGACATCCAGGCCGGCGTTCACGCCGGGCGGTTCACCGTCCGCGACCCTGAACTGGCCATGACGATCATTTCGGGCGCCGCCCTGTGTCTCGGCCAGTTCCTGCACGATCATCCCGAACGCGACGACGCCGAGGACACCGATCAGGTCACCGAGGACCTCCTTCGATTGCTCGGCGTCCCGGCCCGGCAGTGCCAGCGCATCGTCCGCCTGCCCCTCCCCGACCTCGACGCCCCGCCGGGTCGCGACGAGCACGCCGCCTTCCCGGCCCCGGTCGGTCGACAGGGAGCGGGGCGGTCAGGCTGAGACCTTCGGCTCGCTCGCTCAGGCGGCCCGATCGCCGGCCGCCTGGCCGTCGCCATTGCGCTGTCTCCCGACGACGATCGGGTGATAGATCACCACCCAGGTTCCAGGCGGTAGGACCTCGCCGTCGGGAGCGACGTGTGCGTTGTCGAGCTGACGGGGTCGAGGATCGCCGACCGCCGACCGCTGGAAGAACCGGTACGCGCTGCCGCGGTCGGGGAAGCTCCGCCACGCCCATGGTCCATCAACCGATGGGAGCGTCAGCGGTCGGGCGTTTCGAACGGCGTCCATGATGGTCTCGAATCGAACTTGACGAATTCCTGACTTTGCTGTCTACTGAAGATATCCTCATAACTGAGAGAGTAGTCAAGTCCTCTGTGGACGAGCGACCGATGGAAGGAGGGCAGACATGTCCGAGCAGTCCGGTGAAGCAACGAGCCGCCTGGATCGCCGCAAGGCGCGCACTCGGGCTGCCCTGATCCATGCCGCCCAGGCCTTCCTGGCGGCCGGCACGCTCAATGTCCCGATCGTCGAGATCACCGAGGCGGCCGACGTCGGGATGGGCTCCTTCTACAACCACTTCGAGACGAAAGAGGAACTCTTCCGCGCCGCCGTGGAGGACGCTCTCGAGGTCTTCGGCGCCCTGCTCGACGAGCTGTCCACAAGCCTCGAGGACCCGGCTCTCGCCTTCGCCCAGAGCTTCCGGCTCTTCGGGCGCATGCACCGCCGAAACCCGGAACTGAGCAAGGTCCTGCTCAACGACACGGCGGCTCTGGTCCGGTCCGGCCACGGGCTGGCCCCGAGGCAGAGCCGGGACATCGAGGCCGCCGTGCGCGTCGGCCGGTTCAACGTCCGGGATCCCCAACTCGCCCACGCCATCGTCGCCGGTGCCGCCCTCGGCCTCGGCCAGCTCCTCCACGCCCAACCCGACCGCGACGACGCCGAGGCCACCGACCAGGTCACAGAAGACCTGCTCCGCATGCTCGGCGTTCCGGCCGGAGAGGCGGAGGCTGTCGCCCGGCGGCCCCTGCCCGACCTGGACGACATTTCTCGTCGCCACGACGCGGCGTAAGGGTCCAACGATCCAGCCCGCCGGCGTCTGGCGCGCTGGAACAGCGATGGTCCTCGTCGGCTCGACCTCTCTCCTCAATGGCGCGACGCCGCCCCTCAAGTCTGGACGGTCGGCCTGAAGGTCTCCGAGCCGCCTGCGAGCAGGCCTGCGAATCCGACATCTCCCGAGCGATTCTTCTACCGGATCTTCTACAGGATCATCCGGTACGAGGCGCTACGGAGCGTCAGCAGGTAGCAGTCGCTCCTGACAAAACACCAGGTCAGCGGCACTAAGGAGCACGAATCCGTACCACACAGCATGACCTTGATGTGGCTCATAACCCGAAGGTCGAGGGTTCAAATCCCTCCCCGCCACCATCGAAAGTGCAGGTCAGAGGCCCCGGAAAGTCGGGGGCATCGTCGC
>JAUZEX010000646.1 GCA_030838815.1 Actinomycetota bacterium | reverse complement strand
CGCCCGCAAGGCCCGGATGGTCGGCGCCGACACCGACGTGGCGTCGGGCCGGGCGTTCGTGGCCGCCGGCGCCGGGGCCCTGTTCGGGAAGGCCCAGGCCCTCTCGGAAGAGGTGCACATGGCGATGGTCGCCCGGGGCTACACCGGCGAGGCCCGGGGCCTGTCCCGCTTCCGGATGCGGGCCGTCGACAGCGCCTGGTCGGCCGCCTGCCTGGTGGCTGCCGTCCTCGTGATCGGAGGGGACCGTGCGCTCGGACGGTGAACCGCTCCTGGCCCTGCACGGCGTGTCGTACCGCTATCTCGACCGGTTCCCGGCCCTCGACGACGTGTCGCTGGCCGTGGCGCCGGGAGAGAAGGTGGCCCTCCTCGGCGCCAACGGCAGCGGCAAGTCGACGCTGCTCAAGGTGCTGGACGGGCTCGTCTTCCCCGACGAGGGCGTCTACGAGGCGTTCGGGGCCAAGGTCACCGACGCCCACCTGGAGGACGAGCAGTTCAACCGGGGGTTCCGGTCCCGCGTGGGGTTCGTGTTCCAGAACTCCGACGCCCAGGTCTTCTCCCCCACGGTGCGCGACGAGATCGCCTTCGGCCCCCTCAACATGGGCCTGCACCGGGGCGTGGTGGAGGCCCGGGTGGCCGACACACTGGCGATGCTCGACATCACCGACCTCGCCGACCGGGCGCCGTACCAGCTCTCGGGCGGGCAGAAGAAGCGGGTCGCCATCGCCTCCGTGCTGGTCATGAATCCCGAGGTGTTGCTCTTCGACGAGCCGACGGCGGCGCTCGACCCCCGCACGGCCCAGTGGCTCATGGACCTGATCGTCGAGCTCAACCGGGGCGGGAAGACGATCGTGCTCGCCACCCACGACCTCGACACGCTCGATGTGCTCGCCGACCGCTGCGTCGTGTTCTCCGAGGACCACCGGATCGTGGCCGAGGGCCCGTCGGCGGACGTCCTCGCCGACCGGGAGCTCCTCGAGTCGGTCAACCTGATCGCCGGCCGCCGGGCCGGGGAGCGCCCATGTCGGGCGATCTGAGCGCCACCCGGGAGTTCTTCGGTCCCAAGGCCGGCGGCTGGGACGACAAGTTCCCCGACGACGGGTCGGCCTACGCCGCGGCGGTGGCCGAGCTCGGCCCGCTGGCCGGCACCGTCGTCCTCGACGCCGGGTGCGGCACGGCCCGGGCCGCGGTTCCCCTCCGGGCCGCGGTCGGGCCCGACGGGCTGGTACTCGGCGTCGACGCCACGCCGGAGATGCTCATCGCAGCGGCCGACGCCGGACGGGGCGCGTTGGCGGCCCTGGTGCTGGGCGACGCCGGCCGGCTCCCGCTGCCCGACGGTGCGGTGCAGGCCGTCTTCGCCGCCGGGCTCCTTCCCCACGTGCCCGACCCGGTGGCGA
Organism: Actinomycetota bacterium; assembly: GCA_030838815.1. Taxonomy (GTDB): domain Bacteria; phylum Actinomycetota; class Acidimicrobiia; order IMCC26256; family BP-133; genus BP-133. Next base: position 2,567 of record JAUZEX010000646.1, on the reverse strand, counting down.
GCCTCACCGAGCTGGCCCGAGTCACCCGCTCCGGCGGCCGGCTGGCGGTCTTCCACCCGATCAGCCGGGTCGCCCTCGCCGCCCGCCACGGCCGCGAACCGGGCCCCGACGACATCCTCGACCCGGCCAACATCGCCCCCGCCCTCGCCGCCTCCGGGTGGGACCTGGTCACCATCGACGACTCCGACACCCGCTACCTGACCGTGGCCCGCCGGATCTGACCACGGGACCGACCGCAACGGCCGGGCGCCCGGCGGAACGTCACCCGGCCACGTAGCCCCCGTCGACCATGAAGGGGACGCCGGTGACGTAGGAGGCCTCGTCGCTGGCCAGGTACAGGGCGGCGTAGGCGACGTCTTCGGCCTGACCCACCCGGCGCAGGGGCGCATGGCGGTGCAGGGCCGACTCCGGCCGGTCGCCGCGGACCCGGTCGAGCATCGGGGTCGAGATGAAGCCGGGGCAGATGCAGTTGGCCCGGATGTTCTGCGGCCCGTACTCCAGGGCCACCGTCCGGGTCAGCCCGATCACCCCGGCCTTGGCCGCCGAGTACGCCGAACTGCGGGCCAGGCCCACGAGGCCGGCCACCGACGCCGTGCTCAGGATCACGCCGCCGCCCTGTTCGATCATGGGCGGGATGGCGGCCCGCATCGCCCGGTAGACCGCGGTCAGGTTGACGGCGATGACCCGCCCCCAGTCGTCCTCGCCGTACTCGAGGAGCTTGACGGACGGCCCCTCGATCCCGGCGTTGTTGAACAGCACGTCGATCCGGCCGTACCCCTCGACGGTGGCCGCCACCATGTGCTCGACGTCGGCGGCGTCGGAAACGTCCGCCTCCACGAACGACGCCTCGCCCCCGTCGTCACGGATCTGCCGCACCGTCTCCTGACCGGCGCCGGCCACCCGGTCCACGACGGTCACCCGCGCTCCCTCCCGGGCGAAGAGCACACAGGTGGCCCGCCCCATGCCCGACCCGCCGCCGGTGATGAGCGCCACCTTCCCCTTCAGTCGGTCCATGGCCGCACGCTACCGAGCCCGGGCCGCCCCCACGGAAGCGTCAGCCCGGCACCCTGGTCCAGGCGGCGGTCATCGGGCAGACGATCATGGCCGCCTCGTCGGCGGCGAGGTCGGCCAGGAGCCGCGCCTCCAGCGTGTCGATGTCGACCTCTTCGGGTTTGGTGACACCGAGCTGGGTCGCCACCGGCAGCATCGCCCGGACGATGTTGACCAAGAACCACACCGGCGCGCTGTCCGGGCCGCGCATGATCGTGCGGCTCTCCAGCGTCGGGCCGGGAAGCCCGGCGGCCCGGAAGGCCCGGTACAGCTGGGGTCCCATGCGCGGCTCGGCTCCGAGCCCCTCGATGGTGCCGAGGATCCACACCTGGACCTGGGCCCACAGCGGCGAGGCCGGCATGGCGTAGTCGTAGGTGAGATCGGGTTCCAGGAACCACACGAGCGCCCCCGGCGGCAGCCGTTCGGCGCAGGTCCGCAGCACCGCGGCGCGGTCCGGGACCCACATGAGGATGAGGCGGCCGATGACGGCGTCGACGGGCCGCGCCTGGCCGGCGAGCAGATCGCCGAACGCCGCCACGTCCCCCTCGGCGAAGGTCACGTTGTCGAGCCCGAGGTCGGCGACCCGCCGCCGGGCCATGGCCGCCTGCTCCGGCGACCGCTCGACGCCGACCACAGAGCCGGTCGGCCCGACCAGCCGGGCGGCGAGGATGGCGGTGTCGCCCGGCCCCGCCCCCAGGTCGATGACGTGCATCCCCGGACCGAGGCCCGCCTGGCGCAGCAACTCCTCGGTGATGGGTTCGAAGAGCCGGGCCTGCGCCACGAGCCGGCGTTCCTCCTCCTCCCGGTCGGTGGCGAAGGCGTACGGGTCGGACCCGGGACTGGCGGTGGCGCTCATGAGGCCGAGTCAAGCAGAGTTCCGTCGGAACGCGGGTATATCGTGTGACGATGGATTCTCTGTCCTCAGCTCGCGCCCGGCGGTTGCTGCTCCTGAGCGTGCTGGCGGCGGTCATCGGGCTCCTGGCCGGAGGAGCCGCCTATGGCCTGATCCATCTGATCGCCCTCCTCAGCAATGTGGCGCTCTTCGGGCGGCTGGGCTGGACGCTGCCATCGTTGAAATCGCTCCATCCTTCGCCGCGGGTCGTCATCGCCCCCGTCCTCGGTGCTCTGCTCGTCGCCGCTCTGGCGAAGTGGTCTCCGATCATCCGGGGCCACGGGATTCCCGAGGCGATGGAGGCGATCCTTCGTCGTCAGAGCCGCATCGCCCCCCGAACGGCGATCGCCAAACCGCTCTCCGCGGCCATCGCGATCGGGACGGGCGGCCCGTTCGGTGCCGAGGGGCCGATCATCGTGACCGGCGGAGCGATCGGGTCGCTCATCGGTCAGGTGATCGACGTCTCAGCTTCGGAGCGAAAAATCCTCCTGGCCAGCGGGGCCGCGGCCGGGATGTCGGCCACGTTCGGCGCGCCGCTCGCCTCCGTGATGCTGGCCATCGAGCTGCTGCTGTTCGAACTCTCTCCCCGGGCCTTCATCCCGCTGGTGGTGGCGGCCAGCCTTGC
>JAUZEX010000644.1 GCA_030838815.1 Actinomycetota bacterium | reverse complement strand
TCGTGGTGGGGCGGCGGGGAGATGAGCCCCACGCCGGGCTGGGTGTGGCGCAGCCGGGCGATCTCGCCCGACACCTTGTGGCCGGGCAGGTGGCCGCCCTCCCCGGGCTTGGAGCCCTGGGCCATCTTGATGTTGAGCTCGTCGGCGAAGGCGCAGTACTCCGGCGTCACGCCGAAGCGGCCGGAGGCGATCTGCTTGATGCGGGAGTTGCGGTCCTGCGCCGTGCCCCGGGTGCGGTAGCGGTGGCGGCTCTCGCCGCCCTCGCCGCAGTTGTTGCGGGCCCCGACCATGTTGAGGGCCAGGGCCAGCGTCTCGTGGGCCTCGGCCGACAGCGAACCGTGCGACATCGCCCCGGACGAGAACCGACGGGTGATGGCCAGCGGCGGTTCCACCTCGTCGAGGGGGACGGGCGGCCCGGCGGCCACGAAGTCCAGCAGGTCGTGGAGCTCGGTGGTGGGCCGGTTGTTGACCATCTCGGCGAACCCGGCGTAGAGATCGGCCCGGCCGTCGGCCACGGCTCGCTGGAGGAGGTGGGCGGCCCGGAGCTCGTCGGGGTGGGGACCGCCGGTGCCGGTTTCCGGGTCGGCCGCCCGGTGGTCGTCGAGAAAGATGAGGTTGGTGGCCGTCTCGCTCCCGAGGGCGACGGTGGCGTGGAGCGCTTCGATGGCGTCGGGGTGACTGGCGTGGTACTCGCCGCCCTTGCGGAAGCGGACGAAGCCGGGGCTGTCGAGGGCCGGCTTGTCGGCGCCGAACGCCTCCCGGTGGCGGGCCAGGGCGTCCTCGGCCAGAGCGGTGAACCCCAGTCCTCCGATCACCGACGCCGTTCCCGCCAGACAGGTGTCGACCACCTCGGCGGCCAGGCCGAGGGCCTCGAAGATCTGGGCGCCGCGGTACCCGTCCACCGTCGAGATCCCCATCTTGGACGCCACCTTCAGCACCCCGTCCTCCAGCGCCGCCTGGAGGCGGGTCTGGGCCTCGGCCGAGTTGGCTTCGCCGAGCTGGTCGGTGTCGGCCAGAAGGGCGACGCTCTCCAGCGCCAGGCGGGGGCAGATGGCGTCGGCGCCGTAGCCGAGGAGGCAGGCCACGGCGGCGACGTCCCGGGCGTCGCCGGTGTCGACGATCATCGAGGCTTCGGACCGGAGCCGGGCGGCGATCAGCCGGTGATGGACCGCTCCGGCGGCCAGCAGGCCGGGGACCGGGGCGCGCTCCGGGCCGATGCCGGTGTTGGCCACCACGACGACGGCGACCCCGCGCCGCACCGCCGCCTCCGCCTCGTCGGCCAGGCGGGCGACGGCCGCGCCGAGGCCGGCCGGGCCGTCGGCAACGGGGAAGGTGGCGTCGAGCCTCACCGCCGGAAACGGCGCCCGGTCCGGGTCCAGGAGGTGCTCGACGGCGTCGGGATAGAGGAAGAACGTCGGGAGTTCCAGCAATCGGGCCGCGGCCGGGCCTTCGCTGAGGAGGGGCTGGCGGGGCCCGAGGCATGTCCGCAGCGACATGACCAGCCGCTCCCGGAGGTGGTCGATGGGCGGATTGGTGACCTGCGCGAAGCGCTGCTTGAGGAAGTGGTGGACGAGCCGGGGCCGCGTGGCCACCGCCGCGAACGGGGTGTCGTCGCCCATGGAGAAGGTCGGCTCCTTGGCGTCGGTGGCCATCGGCTTGAGCACGATGGCGACCTCCTCCTTGTTGACCCCGAAGGCGACCTGGGTGCGGGTGATCTCTTCCTCTTCGCCCAGTTCCGACAGCGGCGTCCCGATGGGGAAGGGGCACAGGCCCTCGTAGGTCCACCGGGAGTACGGCGCCCGGATTGCCAGCGCGCCCTTGATGGCGGCGTCGGAGAGGAACCCCGTCCCACCATCGAGCCAGGCGTCGGGGTCGACGCACAGCATCTGCCCCGGGCCGAGGCGGCCGCGACGCACCTTGCCGTGACCGGCCACCGGCACCGCCCCCACTTCGGAGGCGCAGACCACGAAGCCGTCGTCGCAGAGCTGAAAGCGCAGTGGGCGCAGCCCGTTGCGGTCGAGAGCTGCGCCCGCCCGGCGGCCGTCGGTGAAGATGAGGCCCGCCGGCCCGTCCCACGGCTCGGCCAGGCAGGCGTGATAGCGGAAGAAGTCCCGGACCTCGGGCCGGAGATCGCGCCGGTTCTCCCAGGCCTCGGGCACCAGCATGGCCAGGGCGTGGCGGACGTCGCGGCCCCCCTGCACGAGCAGTTGGACAGCGGAGTCCAACTTGCCGGAGTCGGAGTCCTCGGGGTCGAGCAGCGGCGAGAAGAGCGCCTCGGGGCCGAGGCCGGCGTCCTCGGTGCCGAGCCGGCCCCGGGCGGCCATGCGGTGCTCGTTTCCGCACAGGGTGTTGATCTCGCCGTTGTGGCACAGGTACCGGAACGGCTGGGCCCGCTCCCAGGCCGGGGTCGTGTTGGTCGAGAACCGGGAGTGGAACACGCACAGGGCGGCGTCGAAGTCGGAGGAGGCGAGGTCGGGATAGAAGCCCGACAGCCCGTCGCTCATCACCAGGGCCTTGTAGACGACGGTGGCGAAGGACCAGCTGGCGAAGTAATGGCGGACGCCGGCGGCCCGGCAGGCGGCCTCGGCCCGGCGCCGGGCCCGGAAGCAGCGCCGCTCCGCCTCCGCCGGGTCCGCACCAGGGCCGGACGGGAGGGCGAGGATGGCCTGGGTGAAGTACGGGGCGCTGCGCTGGGCGGCCGGCCCGAGCAGGGCCTCGTCGGTCGGAACGGGTCGCCAGCCGAGGAGCACGAGGTCCTCGGCGGCGCAGGCTTCGGCCACGGCCTGTTCGGCGGCCTTGCGGGCGTCGTCGTCGGCGGCGTCGAGGACGGCGGACACGACGCCGAGCGGCGGTGCTCCGGTGCCGGTGCCGTTCCCGCCGGGCGGGACCAGGCCGGCCTCCCGGGCGACCCGGGCGAAGAAGGCCTGCGGGATCGGCACGAGGATCCCGGCGCCGTCGCCGGAGACGCCGTCGGCGGCCGCCGCCCCCCGGTGGCGGACGCAGGCCAGCCCGACGAGGGCGGAGTCGAGGAGGGCGCGGCTGGCCCGTCCCTCGACGTCGGCCACGAGCCCGATGCCGCAGGCGTCGCGGTCGAACCGGGCGGCGGGCGCGTTCGGATCACGGAAGCGGCTCATGGGGAACCTCTCGTCGTCGTCGGCGGGTCCGAGCGCGAGAAAAGCGCCGTCCCTGCACCTCTGGCGGTTGGGACGACGCCACTGTCGTACCCCGCATTATACCCGCCCGCCCTCAGGCACCTGCCTCGAGGAGATCGCCGAACGACTCGGCGAGACACTCCATCAGCCCCGCCGGGTCGGTCACTGCCGCCGGGTCGAGGTTCACGCCCAGATGCAGGCGGTCGTCGCAGGTCAGCAGCGTGAAGTTCACCGCGCAGCCCACCCTCGGACCCATGGGCCAGCTCGCCTCGACCGGCGCGCCGGCCATGAACCGGCCCGCCCGCAGGCCGGGGACGATGGAGGTGGCGAAGTCAACCGTGCGGGCCTGGGCCCGCAGCGCCGGGATCAGGACCGACGCCGGGAGGAGGCTGATCAGCCCGGCCAGCCCTTCGGCCATGCTGAGACCCGGCTCCGCCGCCACGCCGGCCAGCGACCGGCTGACGGTCGCCAGCCGCTTGGCCGGGTCCTTCGGCCCCAGGGGGACGACGACCCGGGCCGGAGCGAAGCGGTTCCCTCCTACCGTCACGGCGGCGGCGGACGGGCCGCCGGGCCCGGCGCTGGCCCGGAGGCTGAGGGGGATGGCCATCCGCAGCGCGTCGCAGGGCGCCCCCATCCGTTCGTGGTAGGCGAGGAGGGCGCCGGTGACCCCGGCCACGAAGACCGCGTTCCGGCTGGCGCCGAAGGTCCGGGCGGCTTGGCGGACGGCCCCGAGGTCGAAGCTGTCGGTCTCGAAACGGCGGGCCAGCGACCGGCCGACCATGAGCGGCGACAGGGCGCCCCCCGACACCACCACCTGGTCGGCCACCGACCGGGCGGTGCGCCGGGCCCGATCGGCCAGTTCCCGCAGGTCGTCGCCGGTGGCGCCCGGCAGGGTGGCGGCCATCTCGAAGCTCCGGCGGGCGGCGGACATGCCCTGGCCGAACCGGTAGGCCAGGGAGCCGCCGACTTCGCCCAGGGGGGTGGCGATCCGCTCCACCAGGCCCCAGGGGCGGTCCCGCTCGGGCGGGACATCCTGGTAGCTGTACCAGCCGCCGGGCCCGCCGGCCCCGGCGTGGCTCGGGGAGAAGATCTCCGGGTGGCGCCAGATGAGCGGGTCCACGTCCGGCGTCGGCGGCGTGGCGCGGCCGTCGCCGGAGGCCGGGGGTGTCCGTTCCAGCAGGCTCCGGAGGAGCCGCATCCCGCCGACCCCGTCGGTCAGGGTGTGATGGAGCCGCTGCAGCACCGCCGCCCGTCCGCCGGCCAGGCCCTCGACCACGGTCAGCTCCCACAGCGGCCGGGCCCGGTCGAGGGGCATGGCCGCCAGCTGCGCGGCCAGGTCGAGGAGCTGGCGCTGCTCCCCCGGCGGCGGGAGCGACAGGCGCCGGAGGTGGTAGCCGATGTCGAAGTCCGGGTCGTCGGCCCACTGGGGCGGGGCCAGCCCGAGCGGCGGGCGGGCCACCCGCTGGCGCAGCGGCGCGAACGAGTCGATGGCCCGTTCCAGGCCGGCCCGGAGCCGATCGGGGTCGGGTGCCGACTCGAGCAGGGTGACGTTGGTGAAGTCCGTCCGCAGGCACGGATCGGACTCCACGGCCCACATGATGGCCTCGGAGTCGTTCATCCTGGCGACGGCCATCGGGTGATTGTGCCACCGCTTCCCGGCGGCCGCCCCAAGAGGCGCACCGGGAAGCGGCGGGGGAACCGCCGGTCTCAGCCGGTCGTCGTCTGCCGCCGGCGGCGGGTGGCGACCAGAAGCGCCAGCCCGGCCCCGAAGAGGCTGAGGGCCAGGACCATCAGGAACATGAAGTGGCCGATGCCGGTGCGGGCCATCGAACCCCCGGCCGGTGCGGGCGTGGACGGCGCCGGCCGCTCGACCGTCTCACCGAGGACCGTGGTCTTCGGGTCGCCGCCGGTGGTGGTGACGCCCTCCACCTCCGTGCCGATCGTGGTGGTCGTCGTGGTCGTCGTCGGGTCGACAACGGCCCCGCCGCCGGTGGTGGTCGTCGTGGTCGTGCCAAGACCCTCCGGCTTCGGGTCCACGGCGATCGAGATCGACGGGGTGGTCGTGGGCGGGTCCCCGTCGTCGTCGCCCTTGACCGTCGTCGTGGTCGTCGACGACGTCGTCGTCGGGTCGGACTCCGCCGGGCACGGCCCGGGGCCGGGGGCGGTCGTGATGGCGTCACCCGTCGATCCGTCGCCGGAGTGCGACTGGATCCGCAGCGCCCCCGCCACGATCGGGTGCTGGTGGGCGAACGTGACCGTGACAGTCCCCGTCGTCGCCGTGACGTCGAACTTCACGCCAGCGCCGAAACCGTCGTGGCCCCCCGGGACGCCGCCCGGGAAGGCGGCGCCGGACGGCGTCGCCGACACGACATCGCCGAGGATGTCGGCCGAACAGAAGGCGATGGCCACGTTCGACAGTCCGTGGCCGCCGTCCTGGTTGAAGGTGTAATTCCAGGTGAACACGTTGCTGGTGCCCGACCCGGGCGACGTCAGCACGGCGGTGGTGCTCTCGCCGGCGGCGAACGAGTTCGTGGCGGTGGCCCCGACGACTGCCGAGGTCAGCATGAGGGCGGCCGCGGCGAACCGGGCCAGAGAGCGGACAGCGGGCATCGTGGGCCTCCAAAGCAGTGGCGAGTGGGGCGGAGGTTTCGCCACTCGCTCCTCCCCTGGCCAGGCGACCAGATTGCGGCCGGGGGGATCATCGCGTCGCCCACGAACGCGTCAGCGCCCGTACTCGTTTGATCGGCGGGCGGCCCCGGGACCTGAATAGCCCGTTCGGGCCATTTCCGGGCCAAAAGGAAAGGACCCCGGCGCGGCGCCGGGGT
>JAUZEX010000639.1 GCA_030838815.1 Actinomycetota bacterium | reverse complement strand
TGGCACCACCTCCGCGCCGCCGGGATCGGCGCCCCCATCGACGACGAAATGGTCCACTACGTCATGGTCGGCGCCGCCTCCCTCCCCTTCGTCAACGCCCCCGAAGCCCGCCTTCTGACCCGGTCGGAGCCCACCGACCCCGCCTGGGTCGAACGCCACGCCGACGGCCTCGTCGCCACCCTCCTCCCCGGCCGCTGATCGACGCAGAACGAGGCGGCACGAGGGGCCTCCACTCCGCTGGGCGACGCATCTGCTCGACCCTCCGGTGAGAGTGCAAAATCCACTAGGTCCTACGGTTTGGTAGACAATGGCTTCTTGGGGGGCGGCGAAGGGATGCCATGGCGCGGTCAGACCGGGGGCGGGACGCGCTCGGTCCGGAGGTGGTGCGCTCCGTCGGCCCGGCTGGCCTCGTAGTAGAGCCGGTACCCCCCGTCGGGCAGCGCCACCACGCTGAGGTAGCGCAGGGCGCCGTCGCCTTCCGGCGAGGTCACTTCTGGAACGTCGCTGATGGCCCGGAAGACACCCGGGCCGTCGGCGAGGGCCAGGCCGGTGCGCTCGAAGAAGTTCTCGGCCGCGGTCGCCCGCCCGTCGTAGTAGGCCACCGGACCCGCCGGGCCCTGCACGACGCTCGTGATGCGGGCGCCGCGCTCGTCCCAGGCTCCGGGCCGGCCGGAGAGCGCGATGCCCTTCCACGACCACCGGAGGCCGTCCCGACTGGTGGCGTAGCGGGTGGTCATCCGGTCGGCCTCGCCGGGATCCGGGAGAGGATGGCAGCAGCCCCAGAGGTGCCAAAGGCCGTCCTGCCACAGCACGACCGGGTCCTTGACCGCGGTCGTGGCGTCGCCCGGCAGCACCGTCCTGCGCCGCTTGGCGCTGAACCGCTCCGGTGTCGCGGCATCGAGGGCGTCGACCCGCCAGTGGAGGGTGCCGGGCGTGGCGCAGCTCACGTACAGCCGCCAGCCCCCTCCGGGGAGCGCCACCAGGGCCGGGCGCTCGAGGGACTCCGTGTTGAACTCGTCCTTCTCCAGCACGGTGAGGGGCTCGAACTCCACGCCGTTGGGGGAACTGGCCACGACCACGGCGTAGCCCCGTCCCTTCCCCACCGGACGGCGGAGGCGGTAGGCGAGGTAGTAGACGCCGTCGACGAAGACGGCGCTGGGCGCCCCGGCCCAGTACCCCGGCCCGGTGTCGGGCGGTTCGACGGCGGTGACCGCACCTTCGAGCTCGGGGAGGGGGACACCGGTGAAGGGGGAGCAGCCGTTCATTCGTCGTGGAGGCCTTTCCGGGTGGGTCGTTTTGCGCCTTGCGGTCACTCCAGGCCGGCGGCCTTGGTCAACTCGCCTTCGTCGAGAATCTCCACCTGGCCGTAGCGCACCTTTACCCGGCCCTGGTCTTCGAATCGTTTGAGGATCCGGTTGACGCTGCTCCGGTTCCCGCCCACCAGCTCAGCCAGGTGGCCCTGGCTGAGGTGGACGACGCCATGCTCGGCCCGGCGGACGAGGACGAAGGCGACCTGCGCTTCGAGGTCGCCGGCGAGCAGCTCGATCACACGGTTCCAGAACCCCGCCACGCGGCTCGAGACGGAGTGCAGCCACCGCCAGGCGAGACCGGGTCGCTCTTTCAAGAGGCGGTGGAGACTGAGCGAGTCGATCGAGAGGATCAGGCTGTCTTCCAGGGCCACGGCGTCCCAGGGCACCTGCATCCGGAGGAAGAGCGAGATGTCGCCGACCACGTCGCCGGGTTGGAGGATCTGCAGTACGGCCTTCCGGCCCTTGAGCGTGCGGGTGAGCTGGATCGCGCCGCGGCGCACGATGTGAACGCGGGTCGGTACCTGCCCGATCCGGAAGACGGTCGCCCCGGCTGAGTAGTGGTCCTCCCGGAGCAGCGCGGCGAGCTCGCCGATGTCGTCGGACTCGAAGGGAGCCAGTTCGCCGGGGCCCAACCAAGCGGCGATCCACTCAGCGTGCTTGCGGGCCACGTCCACTGCCGCAAAACGTACCAGCCGCGATGATGCAGAGCACTATGAGGCCTCTGAAGCAGTCGCTCCAGGCGCTGTATTTCCTGAGTCCAGAAGCACCGAATACTCGGCCAGGTGACGGGCAGAGAGGGCCAACAATTGGCACCCGTCACCGGCCGAGCGGGGAGCCTGGAGGAAGCTCTGTATGGCGGCCGCATCCGAGCCACGGAGCGCATCGGACGAACGCTCTGGAGCGCGGTCGACAACCAAGGGGAAAGTAACTCAGGCGCTCCCACCAGCGGTGGAAAGTGTTGCCTAGCGCACAATTGGGCGGACAAAGGCCCTATTTGGGTTGCCTCGGGGTCTTGTCAAGGGCAGATTGTCGTCGCAAGAAAAGTGTCATACCAAAGGAGTGCTGGTTCACCGAATCAGCCTGCAGCTGGCTAGTCACCTTGATCCTATTTGGCTGGCCGAACGGTAACAATGTGGAGGGAACCTTAATGACAGCTCTGGATGCCCTAATTGGACGCCGCCAAGTCTTGAAAGGATTCTTGATCGCCGGGCCGACGCTGGCGATCGCCGGCCGCCTGGGGTTCGCCGACGGCGCCGGTGCCTTCCCGACGAAGACCGACGAGGTGCCTGACGAGCAGGACTTCACCGACATCTTCATCGCCGCCGAGACCCCCACGATTTACGACCTCAAGATCGAGATCAAGCCCGACAACCGGGTGTACGCGGAGGGCCCCCGGCAGGACATCGGCCAGGGCTTCCTGACCACGTTCGCCATGCAGGTGGCCGACCACCTCGATGTCCCGATGGCGAACATGGACGTCATCTGTTCGCCGGCCGAGCAGAAGCGGGGTGCGGCCCAGATCACCGGCGGCTCGCACAACACCCGGGCGCTGTGGGACCCGATCCGGGTCATCTGCGCCCAGATGCGGGGCCAGCTGATGGCCGCCGGTTCCCAGAAGCTGGGCGTTCCGGTCTCGGCGTTGCGGACCGAGGACGCTCACGTCATCGCCCGTGACGGCCGGAAGGTCTCCTACGGCGAGCTCACCGCCCTGGCCGCCAGCCTTCCCCTGGCCGCGGCGGCGCTCCCGAAGACGGCCAAGGACTTCAAGCTCATCGGGAAGCCCCAGGTCAAGGAGAGCGCTCCGAAGATCGTCCAGGGCAAGCAGCAGTACGTCACCGACATGTTCCCGTCGAAGGAGTTCCACCCGACGGTGGTGGCGATGCCGAAGACCTCCGGCGCGTCGGTCGTGTCGATCGACGACTCGGCGGCCAAGGCCATGAAGGGCGTGATCGCCGTCACGCACGTGCCGGGGATGGCCGACTACCTCATCCCCGAATGTGTGGCGGTCACGGCCGAGACGTTCGGCATTGCCAAGAAGGCCAAGAACGCGCTCAAGATCCAGTGGAGCGCCGGCCCGATGGACCAGATGTCCGACGCCCAGATCGACGACACCCTCAACGGCATCATCGACAAGGTCACCTCGCCGGGTGAGGGCCTCGACGCCACGTTCCGCTGGCCCTACGTGCCGCACGCCCCGATGGAGGAGAACAGCGGCTGCGGCAAGTTCGAGAACGGCAAGTACGAGGGCTGGGGCGGCGCCCAGGTGCCGAACACCCTCCAGCGGCAGATCGCCGAGACGCTGGGCATCAAGGTGGAGGACGTCACGTACCACGTGATTCCGGCCGGTGGTGCGTTCGGCCGTCACCTGTTCCACGACCAGGACGTCCTCGTGGCCCAGGTCGCCCAGCGGGTCGGGAAGCCGATCAAGATGCAGTGGATGCGTGAGGAAGGCATCAAGTACGGCCGGTGCCGTCCGGTCTCCATCCACCACGTGAAGGCCACGGTGTCGAACGGCGACGTGGTCAGCTACGAGCACCGGATGGCGTGCCCCGAGATGGACCTCCGTCACGGCCTCGGTGACGTCGCCACCGGCTATGTCACCGAATACAACAACGAAGGTGCCTGCCAGTACTTCTTCACCCACACCCAGAAGCTGTTCTACAAGACGGGCCCGACGGCCATCACGCTCAAGCAGCGCCTGCTGGCCAAGCCCACGGCCGCCTGGCGGGTCGTCTACTCCGGCCAGGTGCACACGATCGACGAGATCGTCATGGACGAGCTGGCCCGGATGGCCGGCAAGGACGAGTTCCAGTACCGGATGGAGATGCTGGACAGCGACCGTCACCGTGCGGTGCTCGACAAGGCGGCCCAGGAGGCGCAGTGGGGCAGGAAGCTCCCGGCCGGCGTCGCCCAGGGCATCGGCATGCACGACGAGTACAAGTCCATCGTCGCCTACATCATGGAGGTCGACACCCGGGGCAGGGAGCCGCGCATGACGCGGTGCACCATCGCCGTTGACAACGGTTACTGCGTCAACCCGAAGGGCACCGAGTCGTCACTGCTGGGTCAGGCGATGGACGGCTTCTCCGTCGTGTACCGGGCCGGTCTCCACGTCGACAACGGTGCCACCCGGGAGTCCAACTTCCACGACTACAAGTGGTCACGGATGTTCGACTCGGCGCCGGAGATGAGCGTCCACATCCTGCCGTCCTCCAACGTCGTTCCCGGTGGTATCGGCGAGCTCGGTGTCCCGGCTGCCTCCGGTGCCGCCGCCAACGCCTGGGCCCGGGCCACAGGCAAGCAAGTCCGGAACTTCCCGATCAACGAGTACGGAGCCTGATTGCGATGCCGGTGATCACATTCAACCTCAATGGCAACCCGGTCTCGGTCGACGCCGACAACGACGAGGAACTGCTGTGGGTCCTGCGTGACCGCCTCGATGTCCACGGCCTGAAGTACGGCTGCGGCATGGGCCTCTGCGGCGCCTGCACCAGCCACATCGACGGCGTGGCCCGTCGCACGTGCATCACGCCCGTGAGCACCGTGGCGGGCCACAACGTGACCACGATCGACGGCCTGGCCAAGGGTGACCAACTTCACCCCGTCCAGCAGGCCTGGATCGACAACGACGTGGCCCAGTGCGGCTACTGCCAGGCCGGCCAGATCATGCAGGCCG
>JAUZEX010000623.1 GCA_030838815.1 Actinomycetota bacterium | reverse complement strand
CTGGTGGAGGCCATCGAGCAGGAGCTGGAGGATCGCGCCGAGGGCTTCCGGATCGAAGACGAGGACCTGGCCGATCTCCGTACCGTTCGCGACGCCGTCGACTACGTCGTCGAGCGGGTGGGCTGAGAGGCCGGCGAGCCGTTGGCCGAAAGCTCCCTCGACCGCCTGGAGGACCTGCTCGGGCGCCCGTTCGACGACCGGAGTCTGATCGCCCGCGCCCTGGCCCACCGGTCGTTCTGCGCCGAGAACCCCACGTTCGAGTCCAACGAGCGGCTGGAGTTCCTGGGCGACGCCGTCCTCGGGCTGGTGGTCACCGACTACATCTACCGGGCGTTCCCCCACCTCCCCGAAGGGGAGCTGGCCAAGGTGCGGGCGTCGGTGGTCAACGCCGGCGTCCTGGCCGAGTTGGCCACGGAGATCGAGCTCGGCACCTTCGTGCTGCTGGGGAAGGGCGAAGGCCTCTCCGGGGGGCGGGAGAAGCCCTCGATCCTGGCCGACGCCATGGAGGCGGTGCTGGCCGCCACCTACCTCGACGGCGGGTGGGACGCCGCCTACAAGCTGGTCATGGCTCTGCTCGGGGAGCGGATCGCCGCCGCCGCCGAGGGGCCCGGCGGGCAGGACTACAAGACCCGCCTCCAGGAGCTGGCCGCCCGGCGCTTCGACCAGATGCCCCGGTACGAGGTGCGGGACGAGGGCCCGGACCACGCCAAGCGCTTCTACGCCAACGTGTTGCTCCAGGGAACGCCCCGAGGCCGGGGCGAGGGCCGGTCGAAGAAGCAGGCAGAACAGGCCGCGGCCCGGATGGCGTGGGAATGGCTGCGCGACATCGAGGCCGAGGCGGCGGCGGTGGCGGCCGCCGAAGCGGCCGAAGCGGCCGCGGCGGCGATCGATCCCGGGCCGCCCAGCGGGCCGTCTCCCGACGACGCACCATCCAACGGTTCGGGGCCGGTCTCCCCGGGGGAGGCAGGTGCCTCGGGGGAGGCAGATGCCTCGGGGGAGGCAGGTAAAGCTCCCTAGTGCCGGAGCTCCCTGAGGTCGAGGTCGTCCGTCGGGGGCTGGCGGAAGAGGTCGCGGGCCGGCGGGTGACGTCGGCGGCCGTGACCGGGGCCCGGACGGTGCGCCGCCATCCGCCCGAAGTCCTCGTCGAGCGGCTCCGGGACGCGACGCTCGGCCCGGCTGGCCGCATCGGGAAGTTCCTCCTCCTGCCTCTCGACGACGGGGCCGAGACGCTCGTCATCCACCTCCGGATGTCGGGCCGGCTCCTCCTGACCACCCCGGAATGGCCGCTGGCCCGGCACACCCATGCCGTCCTCGGGCTGTCGGACGGGCGGGAGCTCCGCTTCGTCGACCCCCGGACCTTCGGGGAGCTCTTCGTGGCCTCGGCGCCGGTGGCGGCCCTGGCCCACCTCGGCCCCGATCCGCTGTCGGCGGGCTGGTCGGCGGCCGTGCTCGGGCGGGGCCTGGCCGGGCGTACGGCCCGGCTCAAGCTTCTCCTCATGGATCAGCGCTTCGTGGCCGGGATCGGCAACATCTACTCCGACGAGGCGCTGTTCGAGGCCGGGCTCCGCTTCGACCGCCCGGCGGGATCGCTCTCGGCGGATGAGGTGGCCGGCCTGCACCGGGCGGTGCGGTCGACCCTGCGGGAGGCCGTCGCCCACCGGGGTTCGTCGCTGCGCGACGCCCAGTACGTCGACCTGTTCGGCGCGCCCGGCGGCTACCAGTCCCATCACCGCGTCTACGGCCGGGAGGGAGCGCCGTGCCCCCGCTGCGGCGGGCCCGTCCGGCGGATCGCGCTCGGGGGGCGGTCGACGTTTCTGTGCGAGGCGTGCCAGTCGTGAGCCACCCGGCCCGCCCGGAGGATTCCGGGCCGATCCGCCGGCGTCTCGTCATCTCGGGCCGCGTGCAGGGCGTGGGGTTCCGGTGGTCGTGCCGCCGGATGGCCGTGGCGCAGGGGGTGACCGGGTGGTGCCGGAACCTGCCCGACGGGCGGGTCGAAGCCTGCTTCGAGGGCGACCCGGCGGCGGTGGAGGGGGCCGTGGCGTGGTGCCGGGGCGGCCCGCCGTCGGCCATCGTCACCTCCGTCGCCATCACCCCCGAGACACCTCACGGAGAGGTTGGCTTCACTCTCGGTTAGGGGTCCGCGCCTGAACGCGCCGGGCCCGTTAGGTTGACCCGGCGATGTTCCTCAAGCGCCTGACCGTGAAGGGGTTCAAGTCGTTCGCCGACCGGACGACGCTCGACTTCGAGCCCGGCGTGGCGGTGGTGGTCGGCCCCAACGGGTCGGGGAAGTCGAACGTGGTCGACGCCGTGGCCTGGGTTCTGGGCGCCCAGGGCGCGCGGTCGCTGCGGGGCGGGAAGATGGAGGACGTCATCTTCGCCGGCACGCCGAAGCGGCCCGCGGCGGGCAAGGCGGAGGTGTCCCTGACCCTCGACAACGGGGCCGGGATGATCCCCGTGGCGTCCCGCGAGGTGACGATCACCCGCAGCCTGACCAGGGACGGCGAGTCGGGCTACGCCATCAACGGGGACCCGTGCCGGCTGCTCGACATCACCGAGCTCCTGTCCCACACCGGCATGGGCCGCACCCAGCACGTGATCGTGGGCCAGGGCCGCCTCGACGCCATCCTCCAGGCCCGTCCGGAGGACCGGCGGGCCGTCATCGAAGAGGCGGCCGGGATCCTCAAGTACCGCCAGCGCAAGGAAAAGGCGGAGCGGCGCCTGGAGGCGACGGCGGTCAACCTCGAGCGCCTGGGCGACCTCGTCAAGGAGGTCCGGCGGCACCTGAAGCCGCTGGAACGCCAGGCTGACGCCGCCCGCCGCCACGGCGGGTTGACGGAGGAGCTGCGGGCGATCCGCCTCCATCTGGCCGGCCGGGAGATCACGACGCTGACCGGGCGGCTGGCTTCGCTCGGGGAGAGGCGGGAGCGGTTCGGGGCCGAGGAGAGCGTGGCGCGGGAACAGGCAGCCACCCTGGAGGCTTCGGTGGCCGAGTCGGAGGCGGCGCTGTCCGACCTCCCGGCCGACTCGCTCGGCGACGCCGTGGCGTCGGCCGAGTCGCTCCTGGCCCGGGCCCGGGGGCTCGGCGCCCTCGTGGCCGAGAAGCGGCGCAACGTCGACCGCTCGCTGGCCGCCCTGGCCGACGCCGGAGTCGTCGAGACGCTGACGGCCGAGGCGGCCAAGCTGCGGGTCGATCTGGCCCGCGCCGACGAGGAGAGCGCGGCGCTGGCTCCCTGCCAGGCCGAGATCGAGGCCATCGAGGAGACGCTGGCCGAGCGGCGGGCGGAGCTCGACCCGGGCGGCGACCTGCCCGCCCGCAAGGCCGCCGCCGAGACCCGGGCCGAGCTGACGGCTCTGGCCGGGGCCGTGGCCCGCACCGAGGCCGAGCAGACACGGCTCGAGGGCCGCCGGGAGCCCATCCGGCGCCGGCTGGCCCGCGTCGCCGAGGAAGAGACCGCGGCGGGGGTCGAGGAGTTCGACGAGGCGCCGCTCGTGGCGGCCCTCGAGTCGGCCCGCCTGGCCCGCGAGGCGGCGGAGCAGCAGGCCGCCTCGGCCGAGGAGGCCCGCCGGGCCGCCGACGGCGACACCCACCGGTGGGCGGCCCGGGCCGACGCCCTCGACGCCGCCCTCGGCGACCTCCGAGCCGGTCTGACCGCCGCCCTCGACGGCGTCGACGGCCTGCTCGGCCCCGCCATCGACCTGATCACGATCGAACCCGGCTGCGAGTCCGCCGTCGCCGCCGCCCTCGGCGAGGCCCTGCGGGGCGTCGTCGCCCGCGACGCCGAGGCGGCCCGTGCCGCCCTCACCCGGCTCCGCTCCACCAACACGGCCGGAACCGTCCTGGTTCCCGCCCCCGTCCCGGCCACCGCCGGCAACGAACCGGCGTCCGATTTCCGCAGTCTCCCGGTAGACGAACGCCGGTTGGCGGCTCCGGCTGGCCGTGACGAACCGGCGTCCGATTTCCGCAGTATCCCGGTAGACGAACGCCGGTTGGCGCCGCCGGACGGGGCGCGGCCGCTGGCCGGGTGTGTCGGGAGCAGCGTTTCCGGGCTCGGCGACGTTCTCAACCGGCTTCTGAGCGGCACGGTCGTCGCGGACGGGACCTGGGAGCAGGCGCTGTCGGTGGCGCTGGCCAACCCGGACCTCGTCGTCGTCACGCCGGACGGTGACCGGCTCGACGGGCGGGGCGCCTGGCACGCCGGGGGCACCGCCATCGGCGCCACGCCGGCCGCGGCGGAGGAGGCCCACCGGCGGGCGGCCGAGGCGGCCGACGCCCGGGAGCGGGCCGAGACCGCGCTCGGCGAGGCCCGGACCGCCATGGACGAGGCCCGCCGGTGGGAGGCGGCCGGCGACAAGGCGCTCGATTCCCACCGGGCCCGGCAGGCCGCAGTGGCGGCCGCCGCCACCCGGGTTCAGACCGAGCGGGCCGAGGCCGAAGCCGAAGCGGCCGCGCTCGAGGAGCACGCCGCTGCCCTGGCCGCACAGGCCGAAGCCGAAGGCCAGCGGCGCCGGACGCTCGAGGCGGCCCTCCCGGCCCTCGAGGAAGCCGAGGACGACGAGCGCCGCCAGGAATCGGCCCGCCGGGCGGCGGCCGAGGCCCTGGACGCCGAGACCCGGGCGCTGGCTGCCACCCGCAGGGAGCACGACCTCCGGGTCGCCGCGGTCGAGGAGCGGCGCCGGGGGCTCGGCCGGCGACTCGTTGAGGTCGAAGCCCGTCTGGTCCGCCACGGCGAGGCCCGCCAGCAGGCCGAGGAGCGCCGGGGCGCCCTCGCCTCCCGGGGCGACGCCTACGCCGCCATCGACCGGGCGATCCAGGAACGCATCGAGATCCTGGCCGGCGTGCACAGCCGCCTGCGCGAGCAGCGGCGGGAGCGGTCGGAGGCGGCGCGCGCCGCCGCCGCCCGGCTCGACGCCCTCCGCCGGGAGCGGGCGACCGCCGAGCGGGCGGTCGGCGACGCCCGGGAGCGCCGGGCCCGGGTCGAGATCGAGGAGGCCGAGGTCCGCACCAAGCTCGACGCCGCCGTCGAGTCCTGCCGGCGCGACCTCGAATGCGAGCCGGAGGTCGCCCTGGCGGCTCCTGCCCCGGCCTGCCCCGAGGGGGCGAGCCTGGCCTCCCGGGGGAAGGAGATCGAGCGGGAGCTGCGGCTCATGGGGGCGATCAACCCCCTGGCACTCGAAGAGTACGAGGCGCAGAAGGAGCGCTACGCGCTGCTCGAGTCGCAGCTGGACGACGTCAAGGCTGCCCGCCGCGACCTGGCCCAGATCATCAAGCAGGTCAACCAGGAGATCGCCACCCTGTTCGCCGGCGCCTACGAGGACACCGAGCGCCATTTCGCGGCGCTCATCGCCACTCTGTTCCCCGGGGGCTCCGGCCGCCTCCGGCTCACCGACGCCGAGGACCCGCTGAACACCGGGATCGAAATTGAGGCCCGGCCCTCGGGCAAGAACGTCCGGCGGCTTTCACTGCTCTCGGGCGGTGAGCGTTCCCTGACCGCACTGGCCTTCTTGTTCGCCGTCTTCCGGGCCCGGCCGACGCCCTTCTACATCCTCGACGAGGTCGAGGCGGCCCTCGACGACGTCAACCTGTGCCGGTTCGTCGACCTGATCCACGAGTTCCGCGACGAGGCGCAGCTGCTGGTCGTGAGCCACCAGAAGCGGACCATGGAGGCCGCCGACTGCCTCTACGGCGTGTCGATGCCACCGGGCGGGTCGAGCATCGTCGTCACGCAGCGGGTCCCGTCGTCCGAGCCCGCCCCGGTGGCCGTCTGAAGAAGTTCGGTGACACCAGCGGTCGCTGAGAGTGGCCTGAGCGGTGATTCTCAACGCCACCACAGGCCCCAGCGGCCTCGCTGGCCACTGGCGTCCGTCCGATTTGTCGGAATATGCTCGCCCCGGGTTGCGGCGGAGTACCTGGGGAGGGCCAATTGCGGGACCGGGTCGAAGCCTCCGTGGCGGGGTCCGCGGGAGTCGGGACGATGGCCGTTTCCTCGCGCCGTCCGCCCCGGTCGCGACGGGCGGCGCGGGGGCTGATCGTGCTCTTGGCGCTGATCTGGACCCAGTTCCCGTTCGGGAGCGGCGGGGCCAGCGCCGAGGGCGGCCACGAGCTGGCGCTCTGCTGCGCCTGGGGGAAGAGCCTCGACGACGCCAACCTGACCTACAGCGTCGCCTCCCCCGACGCCGCCAGCACCCAGGTCATCCGCAACGCCGTCGAGGAGTGGGATGGTGACCTCCCCGCCCTCAGCCTGACCGAGGTTCCGGTGGGATCGCCGGCCGACATCACCATCCGTTTCACCCCCGGCGACGGCCGCACGGAAGGACAGGCCGTGACGAGCTTCACCCGCCGGGGACTGATCAGCAAGGTGGAGATCACCATCCAGGGCGCCGTGGCCCCGGCCAACTCCGGCGGGCTCGGCCAGATCGCCAAGCACGAGTTCGGCCACGCCCTCGGCCTCGGCCACACGAACTACGAAGGCAACCTGATGTCGCCCGCCGTCAGCCCCGACCCCCAGCCCGTCCCGCCCTGCGTCATCCAGGGGGTCATCGAGGCCAACCGCTGGAAGATGATCGACCCCCGGTCCAAGCGGCCCGCCCCGCCCCGTGTGTCCCAGGTTGCCTGCTGACGCAAGGCGGCGGTTCCCGAATTGAAACACAGTCGAAAACCGGGGTTGACGAGGGGCGCCGTAGTGTTCGGAGATGGAACGCACCGCATGCACCCAACGGATCCTCGACGCCAAGGCCGTCAAGGGCCTGACCTTCGCCGAGATCGGCGGGAAGATCGGCCGGTCCGAGGT
>JAUZEX010000540.1 GCA_030838815.1 Actinomycetota bacterium | reverse complement strand
CGTCGACGTCGTCGTCACCGGCCGGGACGTGGTCGTGGTCGGTGGCGCCGTGGTCGTCGTCGTGGGCGGGACCGACGTGGTCGTCGTCGGCGGGACCGTGGTCGTCGTCGTAGGCGCCGCCGTGGTGGTCGTCGTCGGCGGAGCCGTGGTCGTCGTCGGAGCCTCGGTCGTCGAGGTCGTCGTCGGCGCTTCGGTAGTGGTGGTCGTGTCACCCGTCGGAGGCTCGGACGGCGGCGGGGTCGTGTCGGGCGACTGGCAGTCGGCCGGCGGGACGTTCGGGTCCGGCGGGGGCTGGTTCGGGTCGGTCGGGCAGACCGCGGCCCCGGCGGTGCCCGTGGCGAAGGGGCCGGACCGGACGCCGCCGGAGCCGATCGTGCCGACGAGCACCACCCCCGTCACGAGGGCCACGCTGATGAGGCGCTGGGCTGCGGACGTCGACACGGCATCTCCGACCCAAAGCTGCGAGGGAGGCCTGGCGGAATGGGTCGTCGCACCGGGCTCGGGCCGCCGGCCGATGCCGGGACTGAGATGTCACTTCGGCGCCTGATCAGGCACTTCCTCCCCGTTTCACCGGAAAGCGGCGTGTGCCGGGATTGCGCCCCGGACCGGACGTGTGTCCCGATTGTCCGGTTGGTTGCGGTCCGGCCGATTTGCCCGGGGTGGGAGCGTCAGATCCGGCCGGGGCGGACCCGGATCAGGGTCCAGCCGCCGAAGGCGCCCACCGCCACGAGGGCGGTCACGAGGGCGATCGCCTCGAGGTCGAGTTTGCCCCCGCCGGCGGCCGGCGGAGCGGCCGCCACCGGTTGGTCGCCCCCGGGCTTGCCGGCGGAGGTCGGCGGGGTCGGCGCCGGAGGCGGGGCGGGGTCTCCCGCCGGGGCCGGCGGCACCGAGGTGGCCGTGGTCGGCGGGGCGGCCGTCGTCGTGGTCGTCGAGGGCACGGTCGTCGTCGACGACGTTGCCAGCGGCGGAGCCGGCGCGGCAGCGGTGTTGGGGACCGGCGGGAGGGGCACCGTGCCCGCCGCCGGTCGGGGCGCCGTGGTCGTGGTCGTCGGCTCGGCCGTGGTCGTCGTCGCCGGGGCCGTCGTCGTCGTGGTCGGGGGGGCCGTGGTCGGCGGCGGCGGCGGAGGCGGAGGCGGCGTGGTCGTGGTCGTCGGGGGCGGCGAGGGCGGGTTGTCGCTGACCTCGATCTTCCCCGTCATCTGGCTGTGGAAGTTGCAGTGGTACGTGTACGTCCCGGCCGTGTCGAAGCGGAGCTCCGCCTCCCGGCCCGGAGCGACCGTGTAGTCGAAGTTGGTGCTCCCGCCGTCGGAGGTGACGGTGTGCTTGGTGTTGGAGTTGTTGACCCAGATGATCTTGTCGCCGGGCTTGATGGGGGTGCTGGCAGGCGAGTAGGCGAAGTTGACGATGCTGACCTTCTGGGCGAAGGCGGCGGCGGGCTGGGCCGTAAACCACAGCACGGGCCCCAGGGCGGCGAGCCCGGACGCCCCGGCGAGCAGCACTGCGGCCCATCTCCCTCGGCGTGCGCGCACGGTCAGAGCCTCCACCCTCATCGATCGGTCCTTTTGGAATGTTTCGCCGTCATCCGCCCGGGACCTCCCAGAGTGGGACAAGATGCCCCCCGTCCTCGAACTCCGGACCCGGGAGGTGTCACCGTGTCGGACATCCTCAAAGACTTCAAGGCGTTCATCCTTCGGGGCAACGTCATCGACCTGGCGGTGGGCGTCGCCATCGGCGCCGCCTTCGGTGCCGTGGTGACCTCGTTCACCAAGAACCTGCTGATGCCCATCATCGCCATCCCGGGCAGCAAGGCCGATTTCTCCGCCTACGACTTCTCCATCCGCCACGCGACGTTCCGCTACGGCGCCTTCATCAACGACGTCATCAGCTTCGTGCTGATCGCGGCGGCGATCTTCTTCCTCGTGGTGCGGCCCATCAATATGCTCTTCGCCCGGCGCAAGACCGAGCCCGACGTGCTGTCGACGACGCGGGACTGCCCCTACTGCCTGTCGTCGATCCCCATCGCCGCCAGCCGCTGCGCGTTCTGCACCGCCGACGTGGGCGCCGCCTCCTAGCGGTCCACAACTCCGGGCCAGGCCGGGCGGCGAGCCGCTCAGCCCGTCGTGGCGCAGACGCTGATGCCGTACTTGTGGGCCAGGTTGTCGGCGTTGCCGAACACGTTGCTGCCGTCGGAAAGCTTCTTGGGGTTCTGGTCGAGGTCGTCGAGCCCCTTGTCGAGTGCCGTGTAGATCTCCTCGACGTGGGCCTTCTCACCCTTGGGCGGCGGGATGGCCCGCAACTGCTTCACCTGGTCGCGGATCGTGGGGATCACCGTCTTGCGGACGAAGTCGTTGACCTCGGCCTCGGACAGCTTCTGGCCCGGAGTGAGCTTGGACACGATGTAGTTGGACGCGGCCGTGAGCACCTTGTTCCCCTGCTGGCAGACGGTCTTGGCCCGGGCGAGGTAGTCGGCCTTCGAGATCCCCTTCGACCCACCGCCCCCGCAACCGGACGCCGACACCGTCAGGCATCCCGCGGCCAGCAGTGCCGCCACCCGACGCGCCATCTTCGCCCTCACCGGCCCCTCCTTTCGCCTTTGGTCACGCTAGTGCCGAGGCGGTCGCCGGTGCGTCGGCCGGTGGCGCATTTGTTCGCCCTCGGGGCCTCTCCGATACCGTCCGGGGGATGACGACGCCGGGCTGGGCCGTTCATCTGCCCCGTCCGGCCGGCGACGGTGCCGGGGCTTCCCCGGTGGCTCCGGCCCCGCCGGGCGACACCCTCCCGATGGCCTGGGCGGCCCGCTTCGACGCGGCGCCGGACCGGCCCGTCCTGTGGGAGGAGCGCCGGGGGTGGATCCGGGCCGGCGACCTCGATGGGGCCAGCCGCCGGGTGGCGGGGCGGCTCGCCGCCGCCGGTCTCCGGCCGGGTGATCGGATCCTGATGAGCGCCGCCACATCCGTCGAGCTGGTCGAGGCCCACGTGGCCGCCCTGCGGCTCGGGCTGGTGGTCGTGCCCGCCAACACCGCCTACCGGGAGCGGGAGATCGCCCATGTCGTGGCCGACTGCAGCCCCCGGGCCGCCGTCGTCGATGACGCCGAGCGAGCGGACTGGATCCGGCGAGCCGGCCCCGACGTCCTCGTCGTGGGACCCGACGTCGACGTCGCCGGCGGCAACGTCGACGGTGGCCGCGGCGGGCCCGGGCCGAGGACGGCGGCGCTCGATGCCGCCGCTCCCGGGGACCCGGCCCTCATCGGCTACACATCGGGAACGACCGGCACCCCCAAGGGCGCCGTCCTCTCCCACGCCAACCTGCTGGCGTCGTCGGAATCCGTCCGCCTCGCCTGGCGGTGGACGGCCGACGACCGGCTGGTGCTGGCTCTGCCGCTGTTCCACATCCACGGCCTCGGCGTCGGTCTGCACGGGACGCTGCTGGCCGGAGCGTCGGCCGTCCTCCTCCCCCGCTTCGACCCCGGCGCTGTCCTCGACGCCGCCGCCGTCCACGACGCCACCCTGTTCTTCGGGGTGCCGACGATGTACGCCCGGCTGGCCGACTCGCCCCGGCTGGCCGAGCTCGGGCGGCTGCGGCTGTGCGTGTCGGGCTCGGCGCCGCTCCCGCCGGCGGTCTTCGACCGGCTCGCCGCCGACAGCGGGCAGCGGGTGCTGGAGCGCTACGGCATGACGGAGACCGGCATGAACGTCTCGAACCCCTACGACGGCGAGCGCCGGCCGGGCACCGTGGGCTTCCCCCTCCCCGGGGTCGAACTCCGCCTGGCCCGGGCCCGGGGGACGGGGGGTGTCCCCCCGACAACGGCGGAGGGAGCCGCCACAGTCGGCGAGATCGAACTCCGGGGGCCGAACGTGTTCCGGGGCTACTGGGGCCGTCCGGAGGAGACAGCGGCGGCCTTTACCACCGACGGGTGGTTCCGGACGGGCGACATCGGCCAGCACGACCCCGACGGCTACCTCCGCCTCGTCGGGCGGGCCCGGGAGCTGATCATCACAGGCGGCCTGAACGTCTATCCCCGGGAGGTGGAGGACGTGCTGCGGGAGCACCCCGCCGTCGCCGATGTGGCGGTGGCCGGCGTCCCCGACGCCGAGTGGGGCGAGGTCGTGACCGCCTGGATCGTGCCGACCCGGTCGGGCGCCCCGCCGCCCGACGCCGAACTCCTCGGATTCGCCGCCGAGCGCCTGGCCCGCTTCAAGTGCCCCCGGCGGGTGGTCGTCGTCGACGCCCTTCCCCGCAACGCCCTGGGGAAGGTGCTCCGCCACGAGCTCCGCCCCGGCGGGTCGGATTGACAGGCCGACGGCGAGCCCCGTACCGTCCCGAGCGCAGCTCAGGGAAGTCCGGTGGAAGGCCGGCGCTGTCCCGCAACTGTGACCGGGGAGCACCCCCACCTCCGGCCGCCGGCTCGTCGAGCGGCGGTCGGGAACAAGCCACTGGCTCCGGCCGGGAAGGCGGTGGGGGCGGCCGTGATCCGGGAGCCAGGAGACCTGACTGCCGGAAGGGGCCGACCCTGAGGAGACGCGTGGACGTCGGGAGCTACTGCTGTTCGGGGGCCACTCCTGGACCTCGCGAACTCTTGCCATGCAGGCGAGCGACGTGATCACCCTCGTGCTGGGCGGTGTGCGGTCGGGGAAGTCGGAGGTGGCCGAACGGCTGGCCGGCCCGGGCCCGGGCACCTACCTGGCCACCGGCCTCGTCGCCCCCGACGACGACGACTTCGCCGAGCGGGTGGCCCGCCACCGGGCCCGCCGTCCGCCGGCGTGGGCGACCGTCGAGGAGCCCCGGGCGGTGCCGGAGGTCCTGGCCCGCCTCCACGGGCCCGTCCTGCTCGACGCCCTCGGCACCTGGGTCGCCAACGACCTCCGGCCCGACATCGACGGCCTGGTCGACGCGCTGGTGAGCCGGCGGGGCGACACGGTGGTGGTGTCGGAGGAGGTCGGTCTCGGCGTCCACCCGGTCAGTGAGGTCGGCCGCCTGTTCGCCGACGTCCTGGGCCAGGCCAACCGCCGGATCGCCGACGTCGCCGACCGCTGCCTCCTGGTCGTCGCCGGCCGGGTGATCGAACTCCCCGCCGGAGCGGGATGCCCGAGCGGCGGAGACGGCCCCGTTCCGCCGGGCCCACGAGACGACGAGCGGCGGCCAGGGTCGGAGGGGCCCGGCGATGCGGTTCCGGCCGGCGCCAGCGCTGGCGTTTCCATGGAAACGTTCGGACCCGCCGTCGGCGGGTTGCGGCAGGCCGTCGGTTTCCTCACCCCATTGGGCGGACCGGCCGCGCCCGGGCCGGCGGCGCTGGCCTGGTTCCCGGTGGTGGGAGTGCTGCTGGGCCTGGTGCTGGGCGGCATCTGGTGGGCCACCGAGGATCGGCTCGGGCCCCTCGCCGCGGCCGCCCTCGTGGTCGGGGCGGACCTGGCCCTGACCGGGGCCCTCCACTTCGACGGTCTTCTCGACAGCGCCGACGGGCTGCTCCCCCACCTGCCCGTCGAACGACGCCTGGCGGTGATGGCCGATCCGAACGTCGGCGCCTTCGCCGTCGCCGCCGGCGGGAGCGCGTTGCTCCTCCGCACCGCCGCCCTCGCCGCCCTCGGAGCAGCCCGCCCCCTGCTGCTCGCCGCGCTCTGGAGCCTGGCCCGTACGGCCATGGCTATCACCGCCCTGTCCGGCCGCTACGCCCGCAGCCACGGTCTCGCCTCGTCGTTCCTGCCCGACCGCGGCGCGAGCGCGGCGCAGCGGGCGGGCCCTCGGCCGTCAGTGTTTGTGCCGGCCGTAGCGGGCGCCGTCCTCGCCGTCGGCCTGGCCGCCGCCGACGAGCTGCGGTGCCTCATCGCCGTGCTGGCGGCCGGACTGGGAGCGGCCGGCGTGGCCGCGCTCGCCCGCCGCCGGATCGGCGGGTTCACCGGCGACACGCTCGGCGCGGCCGGCGTCGTGGCCGAGACGGCCGGTCTCCTCGTCGCCGCCGCGGTGCTGCGATGACCCGGGGCGCCCCCGGGCAACCACCTCGTCCCGCCGCCGCGCACCGCCGCGCCAGGGGGCGCTCCCTCGCCGCCGGAGCCGGATTGGTGGCAGACCGGCTGCTCGGGGAACCGCCCGAAGTGCTGCACCCGGTGGCCGCCTTCGGACGAGCGATGATCGCCCTCGAGCGCCGCCTGCGTTCGGAGTCCGGGTCGGGGCCGGGGCCGGGCGAAGACCGCCGGGCGCGGATCGCCGAATGGGGTTTCGACTCGTGGCGGGACGGTCGCGGCGCCGGAACCGGCTATGCCCTGGCCGGTGTCGGGCTCGGATGGGCAGCGGGCTTCGGTCTGGG
>JAUZEX010000530.1 GCA_030838815.1 Actinomycetota bacterium | reverse complement strand
GCCTTCCTCGAGGAGTGGTGCGAGGAGCAGCAGGACATCCTCGATCGCTCTGCCGGGCCGGCGGCCTACGAGTACGAGATCGAGCCCCCGCCCGCCGCCGCGCGCCGGGCCGTCCTCCGGGTGGTGGACCTGCGGGACGAAGTGGTGGCCGGTCTCGCAGGCGAGAGCGGAGCCGACGGCGGCACGGATGACGACGACTCCGACGGCCACGACCATGACCACGGCGGCTCGGCGACGATCATCGCCGTGGTCGAGACCGAACACGACCGCAAGGTGCGCCAGATTCGCGCTCGGCTCGACCGGCTCCGGACGCGGGTGACGACGTCAGCGATCGCCTCTGCCGCGCTGCGCATGGAACGCCGGCGCTAGGGAGCTTCACCTGCCTCCCCCGCCACTAGCGGGATGCCAGCAGGTCGTACAGCTCCATGAGCACCCGGCGGGCGCGGGGGTCGAGGCGCCGGTCCGATTCGAGAACCTCGAGGAGGGCCATCGGCGGCCCGAGCGGGGGCAGATCGCGCACCGAGGGCGCTTCGACGTAACGGCGCTGGCACTGGCGCATGAGCTCGGCGGGGTCGAGCAGCAGGGCCCGGCCCATGCGCACGAGGGTCTCGTCGGTCGGGTGGTCGTTCTGGCCGGCCTCGATCTGGCGCCAGGTCGTGTTGGACACCCGGGCGCGGCGGGACGCTTCGTTCTTCGACAGCCCGAGGCGACGGCGGTGCTCACCGATGTACTGGCCAACCGCCGCCCAGTCGACGGCCTCCGGCTGCTCGCTCTCCGACGGTATCGTCACGGTCCGTCCCGCCTCTCCTCGTCGTTGTGCGCTCTGCGTGTTGATACTGATCGATAGTGCCCTCTTCTACAAGCATTCCCACATACTTCGGCGAGCAGGCCGTAGCTTTCGCTTGATTTATCGGATTTATACGAACTTCTTGTCATTGAGGTGCGAATTGCGTACCATTGTGGCGTGGCAGGAGTCATGTGGGGAGTGGGCGTTGGAGTCGCAGTTGTCGCCAGCGGACGGGCGACGAGCCGCTGGGCGCGGCGCCGCTGCGACGAGGCCCTGGCCTGTGCCCGCCTGATTCCTTCCTCTTCGGAGCGGTCGTTCGCCCTGATTGCCGGGCTCGAGGACCGCACCGCAGATCGAGCGCAGGCGCGTCAGCAGCGTGCCTTCCAGCAGGCGCTCGATGCAGAACGGCGGGGTGGCGCGTTCCTGGCCCGGCGCGTCCCCCCGACCGTTCCTTCCCCGCCCGGAGCCTGAACCGCCCGGAGCCTGAACCGGCCGCGCCATCGCATACGCTCTCGGACATGGAACGGGAGCCGCGCCTGGTCGCCCTGCGCGGCGCGATCACCCTCGACGCCGACACGAAGGACGAGGTCTCGCAGAAGACCCAGCGGCTGGTCAAGGAGATGCTGACCCGCAACGACGTCAACCACGACGATCTCGTCAGCATCATCTTCACCGCCACCGACGACGTCACGGCTGACTTCCCGGCCGCCGCCGCCCGGGCCCTGGGCCTCGGGGACGTGCCGCTGCTGTGCGCCCGGGAGCTGGGCATCGCCAAGGCCATGCCGTTGTGCGTGCGCGTCCTGATGCACCTCTACAGCGACCGGCGCCGCGACGAGCTGCACCACGTCTACCTCGAAGGCGCCCGCGGCCTGCGGGACGACCTCCCGGAATAGCGCCGGAATGGGAACCGTGGCGGTGGTCGGCACCGGCCTCATCGGCGGGTCGCTCGGTCTCGCCCTCCGGCGGGCGGGCCTGCGGGTGCAGGGCTACGACGCCGACGCCGCCCGGCTGGCCCGGGCCCTCGAGCGCGGGGCGGTCGACGCCGCCGCCGGCTCGCTCCTCGAGGCCTACGCCGGGGCCGACGTCGCCTTCGTCGCCGTCACCGTCTCCGGGGTGGCCGACGCCGTCACCGCCGCCCTCGACGCCGGGGTCGGCGCCGTTTCCGACGTCGGGTCGGTCAAGGCGCCGGTCGTCCGGGCCGTCGAGTCAAAGGCGGGCCGGGCCGGTGCCCGGTTCGTGGGCGGACACCCGATGGCCGGCTCGGCTGGCGAGGAGGGAATCGAGGGGGCCGACGCCGATCTGTTCGACGGCGCGGCCTGGGTCCTCACCCCCACCGCCTCGACCGATCCCGCCGCCTTCACGGCGGTGCGGGACCTGGTCGCCCTCACTGGCGCGGCGGTGATGGCCATCGACCCCGACCTCCATGACGAGCTGGTGGCCACCGTCAGCCACCTGCCTCACCTCGCCGCCAGCGCCCTCATGCACGTGGCCGCCGACGCCCAGCCCAACCACGAGACGCTGCTGCGCCTCGCCGCCGGCGGCTTCCGCGCCCTCACCCGGTTGTCGGGCCGGTCGGCCGGGATCTGGCCCGACATCTGCGTCGAGAACCGGACGGCCATCGTCGACATCCTCGACCGCTACATGAAGGAGCTGGAACGGGTCCGCGACCTGGTGGCGGCGGCGGAGCGGGCGCCCCTCCTCGACTTCTTCGAGCTGGCCCGGGCCGAGGGGTCGAGCCTGCCGGCCCGCTCCGCCGGCTTCGGGCCGCTGGTCGAGCTGTCGATGCCCGTCCCGGACCGGCCGGGGGTACTGGCCGAGGTGACAACGCTGGCGGGCCGCCACGCCGTCAACATCGTCGACCTCGACATCAGCCACGGCCCGACCGGCGGCGTCCTCGTGATGGTCGTGCCCGCCACCGGCGCCGACCCGATCGTGGCCGGGCTCGACGAGCTCGGCTACCGCACCACCCGCCGGGAGGTGGGGTGACGGCGCCCGCCGCCGCGCCGCTCGCCGGCCCGCCGCCGGCCGCTGTGACGCGCCCGCCGTCCGGAGCGTCGGCCGATGACTGAGGGGGCGCAGACCAACGCGGGCCTCCCGGCCGAACTGGCCGTGGCCGGGGCCCGGCCGCTGCGGGGGCGGATGCGCGTGCCCGGCGACAAGTCGATCTCCCACCGGGCGGTCCTCTTCGCCGCCCTCGCCTCCGGCGCCAGCCGGCTGTCGGGCCTGGCCGACGGGGGCGACGTGGCTGCCAGCCGGGCCGCCGTCGAGGCCCTCGGGGTCAAGGTCCGGGAGAGCACCAGACCGTCCGGCGAGCCCGTCCTCGTGGTGCGGGGCGGCGGGTTCGAGGGGCTCGCCGAACCGGAGGGGGTCATCGACTGCGGCAACTCCGGCACGTCGATCCGGCTCCTGGCCGGGATCCTGGCCGGCCGGCCGTTCCACACCGTGCTGACCGGCGACTCCTCGATCCTGCGCCGCCCGATGGCGCGCGTCGCCGACCCGCTGCGGCTCATGGGGGCTCGCATCGACGGGCGCGACGGCGGGCGGCTCGCCCCCCTGTCGATCCGGGGCGGCGGGCTGGTGGGGATGCGCCACGAACTGGCCGTGGCTTCTGCCCAGGTCAAGACCGCCCTCGTGCTGGCCGGCCTCCAGGCGGCCGGCGCCACCGAGGTGACGGAGCCGGCCCTGTCCCGGGACCACACCGAGCGGCTCCTGCCGACCATGGGCGCGACACTGGTGGCCATCCCCGGCGGGGTCCGGGTCGAGCCGGTCGCCGGCGGCGGGCTGAGCGCCGTGGACCTCGCCGTGCCGGGCGACCCGTCGGCCGCCGCCTTCTTCGTCGTGGCGGCCTGCGTCACTCCCGGTTCGGACCTCGTGGTGGAGGATGTGTGCCTCAACCCCACCCGCATCGGTTTCCTCGACGTGCTGCGGCGTATGGGGGCCGACGTCGAGGTCGTGGTCAAGGAGGAGCGGGGCGGTGAGCCGGTGGGCGACATCCGGGCCGCGGCCGGCCCGCTGCGGGCCACGACCATGGCCGGGGCCGAGATCCCGAGCGTCATCGATGAGATCCCCGCCCTGGCCGTGGCGGCCGCTTTCGCCGCCGGCACCACCGAGGTGGCCGACGCCGCCGAGCTGCGGGTCAAGGAGTCGGACCGGATCGGGACGATCGCCCAGGAGCTCTCGCAGCTGGGCATCACCGTCGAGACGAGGCCCGACGGGCTGGCGATCACGGGCGGCCGCCCCAGGGCCGCTCTGCTCAAGAGCCATGGCGACCACCGCATCGCCATGGCCGCCGCCATCGCCGCCAACGCCTGCGACGGCCCGTCCACCGTGCGGGGCTGGCGGGCCGTCGCCTCGTCCTACCCCGGGTTCGCCGCCGATCTGGCCTCGGTGACGGAGTGAGACCGTGCCGGCGAACCTGCGTTCCGCAGTCGCGTATGGCGCGACGCACGAACGCCGGATGGAGGCGGTGGGGCCGTTGACCACGCCGAAGAACCCGGTGGTCGCCATCGACGGCCCGGCCGGGTCGGGGAAGTCGACCGTGGCCCGGGCGGTGGCCGACGCCCTCGGGCTGCCCGCCCTCGACACCGGCGCCATGTACCGGGCGCTGACCTGGGCCGTGCTCGACGTCGGCGTCGACCCCGCCGACGCGGCGGCGGTGGTCGGTGTCGCCGAGGGCCTCGACCTCGACGTCGGCCCGCCGGTGCGGGTCGGCGGCCGGGACGTCAACGACGCCATCCGAACGGCCGAGGTGTCGGCGGCGGTGTCGGTCGTGGCCGCCGTCCCCGACGTGCGGGTGCGGCTCGTGGCGGCCCAGCGGGAGTGGATCGAGGTCCACGGCGGGGGCGTGGTCGAAGGCCGCGACATCGGCACGGTCGTCGCCCCGGACGCGATCCTCAAGGTGTACCTCGTGGCCAGCGAAGAAGAACGGGCCCGCCGCCGGCAACAACAGGACGACGCCGCCGAGGTGGCGGACGGGGTCAGCACCGACGCCGGTGGCGCGACGGCGCCGGAGGGCGCCGCCCTCGACGCCACCCGGGCCGCCATCCGGCGCCGCGACGCCATCGACTCCGGGCGGGCGGCGTCGCCCCTGGCGGCGGCGGACGACGCCGTCGTCCTCGACACGACCGGCCTCTCGGTCGACGGGGTCGTGGCCGAGGTCCTCGCCCGCTACCGCGCCGCCCTCGAAGCCGCCGAACGCCCATGACCGACGCGACGCCTTCGCCACCGCCCGAGGCCGCGCCCGGCCCTCCGCCCGAGTCCCCGCCGCCGGACGCCATGCCGGCCTCGCCCCCCGCACCGTCGGGCGCGAGCTCTCCGGCTCCAACCGCTCCCGGCCGGGGGGAGCTGGCTGCGTACTGGTTCGTGCGGGCACTGGTGGCGGGGGTGTGCACGCTGCTGTGGCGGATCAGGATCGTGCATCCCGAACGGGTGCCGGTCACCGGGGCCTGCGTGCTGGCGCCGTCGCACCGGTCGTTCCTCGACACGCCGTTCCTGGCCTGCGTGACGAAGCGGCGGATCCGGTTCATGGGCAAGGCCGAGCTGTGGAAGTACGGCTGGTCGGCGAAGTTCTTCTCCGCTCTCGGCGGCTTCCCCGTCGACCGGGACGGGCCCGACCGGGCCGCCATGCGGGCCGCCGAGGCCGCCCTGGCCGGGGGCGAGCCCCTCGGCATGTTCCCGGAGGGGACCCGTCGCTCGGGTCCGGTGGTCGAGGACCTCCACCACGGCGTGGCCTTCGTCGCCGCCCGCATGGGGGTGCCCATCGTTCCGATCGGCATCGGCGGGAGCGAGCGCATCCTGGCCCGGGGCCGGAAGCTGCCGAAGCTGAGCCGGGTGGTGGTCGTCGTCGGGGAGCCGATCCAGCCTCCGGCCCGGGCCGCCGGCGCCAGCGTCCGCCGGGGTGACGTGGCGGCCCTCACGGAGCAGCTGCAGGAGGCGGTGCAGCACCTGTTCGACGAGGCGGAGGCGGCGACTCTGGCACGATGAGGGGAGACATGTTATTCTCCGACCATGCGGTCGGTTAACTCCGATGCCCGGGGGGCTCGGGGGTGTCCCCCGGAGGGGAGCGTGATGACCCGAAACGACGGCCTGGTGATCCCGGAAGGCGGCTTCCAGCCCGCCCCCGTGATCCCGCAGCCCAACATCTTCCCGATGGAGTGGCGGGTCGAGCACCCGAAGTTCCTCGAGATCTACGAGCGGGCCAAGCTCCAGCAGTGGAACCCGTCCGACCTGCCGTGGGACGACCTCTCTCCCTCCGACTTCACCGCCGAGCAGCGGATCGGGATGATGTACTGGTTCGCCGTCCTGGCCAACTTCGACGCCTCCGGGCCGCCCGTGTTCGCCCAGGCCACGGTCCACGCCTACGAGCACCACCAGGAGGACCCCGTCCGCAAGTGCTTCTTCTCGATCACCCGCGACGAGGTGAACCACGAGGAGGCCTGCGGCCGGGCCATCCAGAAGCTGATCCCCGGCGGGCCGCTCGACTTCGAGCCCACCACCGACCTGGAGCGGGCTGCTCACAACAACATCTCATGGCTGTACCACAACGGTGGGCGGTACTGGAACGGCTACGCCGCCTCGCTGGGCAAGTACCCGCTGGCGGTGCTGTTCACGTCGTTCATGATGGGCGAGGTCGCCTCCTCGACGCTGTTCCGGGGCATGGCCGACCAGACGACCCACCCGGTGTTCCGGGAGCTGTTCACCCACATCGGGCGGGACGAGAGCCGCCACCTGTCGATCTGCCTCCAGCTGCTCGACAAGGACTGGCCCGGCCTCGACGACGACCTCAAGCCCCTCGTCACCCGGCAGCTGCGGGCCGGGTTCGTGTTCCTGTCGATGATCCTGTGGGAGCCGCCCAATCAGTTCTGGGAGTTGCCCGACTACTACCTGGCCAACCACCGGGTGCTCATGGGCCACGCCCGCGATGCCGGCCTCGGCGTCCTCAGCTTCGAGGAGCAGGCCGACAACTGGCGCCTGGCTCTGGGCCGGGTGGCCAAGATCGTCGAACGGTGGGGGATCGACTTTCCGGCCATCCCGGAACTCGACGTGGCCGGCGTCGACGTGGGCGACATCGACCTCGAAGACATCATCCCTGTCTTCTAGTAAACCCTTGTAACGTAAGGGTTTTGTACCGCACGAGCGCCGTTCGGGCGGCCGTGCCAGCATCGCCGCATGGGTCTGCGCCGTTGCCTGATCTCGCTGTTCATCGCCGGGCTGTGCGCCGTCGTGGCGCTGGTTCCGGCGCCGCCGATCGCGGCCGGCGCCGCCGATCCGGTCGGGGCCTACCTCGATTCGGTGCGCCACGAGCCGGGCCTGCTGGCGGCGTTCCTGCGGGACATGCCGAAGGGTGGTGACCTCCACATGCACCTGTCGGGGGCGACGTCGACGGAGAGCCTGCTGCGCTTCGCCGTGGTTGACGGGCGCTGCATCGACAGCGCCACCCTGGAGGCGAGCGGGGCGCCCTGCCACAGCGGCCAGCGGACGGCGGCGGACACCGACCGCGACCCGGCCTTCCGCGACGCCGTCGTCGCCGCCTGGTCGATGAAGGGCTTCAGCCCCGGCGCCGAATCGGGTCACGACCACTTCTTCGCCACGTTCGGGAAGTTCGACCTGGCCGGCGACGGCCACGCCGGCGAGATGCTGGCCGAGGTCGCGGCCCGGGCCGCGGGCCAGAACGAGTACTACATCGAACCATTGGTGACGCCGGGCTTCGCCGCCGCCCAGGCCCTGGCCCAGAGGGTCGGTTACGACGCCGACCTGGCCGCCATGCGGAACCGGATGACGGCCAAGGGCGCCATGGACCGGATCGTGGCCGGCGTGTCCAAGGACGTCGACGCCGCCTTCCGCCGGATGCGGGCCGTGCTGCGGTGCAGCTCGGGGGGCGAGGCCGACGCCGCCTGCGACCTCCCCGTCCGCCTCGACTACCAGGTGCTGCGGGCCTTCCCGCCCGAGGTCGTCTTCGCCCAGATGCTCCTCGGCTTCGAGCTCACGGCCAAGAACGGCCGCTTCGTGGGTATCAACCTCGTCCAGCCCGAGGACGACCCGGTCGCCCGGCGCGACTACCGCCTCCACATGCAGATGCTCGCCTTCCTGCGGGGGCACTATCCCAAGGGACACCTCACCCTCCACGCCGGCGAGCTGACCGGCGCGCTGGCCCCGGCCGAGGACCTCCGGTTCCACATCCGCGACGCCGTCTTCGTGGCCGGCGCGGAGCGGATCGGCCACGGCGTCGACATCGCCGGGGAGGACGGCGCCGCCGACACGCTGCACGCCATGACCCAGAGCCACGTGCTGGTCGAGATCGCCCTCACCAGCAACGACCAGATCCTCGGCGTCAAAGGCGCCGACCACCCCTTCGGGCTCTACCGCCGGTCCGGCGTGCCGGTGGCGCTCGTCACCGACGACGAGGGCGTCTCCCGGACCGACCTGACGGCGCAGTACGAGCGGGCCGTGACGACCTACGACCTCGGCTACGGCGACCTGAAGGCCATGGCCCGGGCCGCGCTGCAGCACGGCTTCCTGGCCGGCGCCGATCTCTGGCGGGGACCCGACGACTTCCAGCCCGGCGCCGAGTGCGGCAAGGACCGGCCCGGGGCCCCGCAGCCCCGCACCTCCGCCTGCCGGGCCCTGATCCGGTCGAGCCGGAAGGCGAAGGCGGAGTGGGACCAGGAAGCGGGGTTCGCCCGCTTCGAGCGGCGCTACGGCGGCTAGCGCCCCATGGAGATCGACTGGGCGTCGGCCGGGGCGGGAGCGCCGGTGAAGATGGCTGCCGCCCCCCGGGCCAGGTCCTCGATACTCAGGTCGCCGTCGGGGTCGTACCAGTAGTACGTCCAGTTGGCCGCCCCCAGCACGAGGAAGGCCGCCGCCCGGGGAGAGAGCTGGTGGCCGATGGCGCCGGCGGCGTCGGCGAAGCGGTCGACGATGCGGCGTTCGAGGGCCTTGACTTCGGAGCGCCATTCGGGCCGGAGCAGGTCGAGGCGCAGCAGCAGCGGCGTGACTACCCGCAGGCGGGTCGAGAACGACCGGACGTAGGCCTCGACCAGGGCGCCGAGGCGCTCGGCGGGCTTCACCGCATCGAGCGGGTCGGCCGCCGTCAGGTCGTACTCCACCTCCTGGAGGGAGCCGAGCAGGAGGCCATGGAGCAGGTGCTCCTTGGAGGCGAAGTAGTGGTACACGCCCGCCTTGGAGAAGCCGGCGGCCTGGGCCACGTCGAGCATCGTGGCGCCCTCGTAGCCCCGCTGGGCGAAGACCTGGCCGGCGGCGGCCAGCACCGCCGCCGCCTTGTCGTCGTGGTCAGGGGCCGTCGGTCGGGCCAACTCGGTGCCTCGCTGTGCGTCGGGGGGCGGGGGTGGGAGCCCCCGACTCACCTGACAGTCTGCCCCGTCGCGCTGCGGTGCGCCCGTTTCTGCGCCGTGCCCCTTACCCGGCCTGGACGGCGGTGAGGCAGACGAGGTCGACGATGTCGCTCACGGAGCAGCCCCGGGAGAGGTCGTTCATGGGCCGGGCCAGGCCCTGGAGGAGCGGGCCGATGGCGGCCGCCCCGCCCAGGCGCTGAGCCAGCTTGTAGCCGATGTTGCCGGCGTCGAGGTCGGGGAAGACGAGCACGTTGGCCTGGCCGCCGAGGGGGCTCTCGGGCGCCTTGCTGGCCGCCACCTCCGGGACGATGGCGGCGTCGACCTGAAGCTCGCCGTCGGCGCTGAGGTCGGGACGCCGGGCCTTCAGCAGCTGTGTGGCCCGGACGACCTTGTCGACCTTGGCGTGCACGGCGCTGCCCTTGGTGGAGAAGCTGAGCAGCGCCACCTTGGGCTCGACCTCGAGGAAGGCGGCCGCCGTGGCCGCCGAGGCGATGGCCACGTCGGCCAGCTGCTCCGCGGTCGGGTCGGGGATGACCCCGCAGTCGGCGAAGACGAGCGCCCCGCCGGCGCCGATGCCGGTGTCGGGGAAGACCATGAGGAAGCAGCCCGACACGCTGGTGACGCCCTTGGCGGGGCCGATGCCGTGCAGTGCGGCCCGCACCGTGGCGGCCGTGGTGGAGGCGCAGCCGGCCACGCAGCCGTCGGCCTCCCCGGCGGCGACCATGAGCGAGCCGAACAGCAGCGGGTTCCCCACCGCCGCCCGGGCCGCCTCGTCGGTCAGGTCGCACTGCCGGCGGATCTCCAGGTAACGCTCGGCGAAGACGTCGCGCCGTTCGGCGATCATGTCGGGTTCGCAGAGGATCGGCTCGGCCAGCCCTTCCCCGGCCAGGATCCGGGCCGCTTCCCGCACCCGGGGATCGTCGACCTCGGGCAGGACGATGCGCCGCATCCGGGACCGGGCCCGGTCCCGGATCCGGGTGAGAACGGCGTTGGCGGCCGGAGCCGATGTCGTCTGCGTAGAAGTCATGCCGAGCACTCGAACTTCAGGCTCCTCATACCGACCCTTGACTGAAGTTCGAGTACTCGTCGATCCCGTCGAGGAGGCTCTGGTCGACCTCGACGTCGGCGGCCAGGAGGTACTGGGCATAGGTCTTGCCCTGGGCGTCGACGAGCAGCGACAGCGTGCCGCCGCCCCCCAGGCTCTCATGGAGGAGGAAGTTGCAGGCCAGCAGGTTGGGCACCTCGTGCCGTTCGACCTCGCCCCGGCAGATGCCGGTGAAGCGCTCCTTCACGAAGGCGGGCGTGATGTGGCCGACCATCCAGGCGTAGATGGCCTCGCTGCGGGCGATGACGCCGACGTTGGAGGTGTCGCCCTTGTCGCCGGAGCGGGCCAGGCACAACCGGCTGAGCGGCACCCTCACCGTGGCTCCGCCAGCGGCGGACGGGCCTGGGGGCGGACTCTTTGGGGTGAAGGCGGCGCCCGCCGGGGCGGCGGCGGGCCCGGGAAGGTGGGGGACGTCGACCTCGTCGTCGCCCACGACCACCCGCATCGGCACGGAGGCCCGGTCGATGAGCGCCGGCCAGTAGCCCACGACGTCGGATGCCCGGGGACGGCCCTGGTCGGCCAGCACGGTGATGCCGGGCACGGAGCCCAGCACCCGGGGCACGACCTGCACGCCGAAGCGGTTGTTGATCTTCTTGTCGTCGTGGTCGCGCACCGCCACCTGGACGATGATCTCGCTCGGCTCGGAGTCGCTGAGCGGCGGGTGGCTGCCGTTCCAGCCCAGGAACTGGGTGCAGGTGTCCTCGAAGAGAGCGGTGCCGCCGGCGCTCTCCCAGACCAGATCGGCCACCTTCTCGGCCTTGGCCAGCGTGTCGGGCCCGGTGACGAGAAGCCGGCCGAAGGCCCGGTAGCCGTGGGAGAAGCTGACCGACACCTTCAGCTTCTCGGGCGGCGGCTCGCCGACGATGCCGCTGACCTTCACCCGGTCCGGCCCGTCCTGGGCGAGGCGGATGGAGTCGAAGCGGGCGATGCAGTCCGGAGCCAGGTACTGCGGGGTGCCCATCTCGTACAGCAGCTGCTCGCTGACGGTGTGGACGCTGACGAGGCCGCCCGTCCCCGGATGCTTGGTCACGGTGAACGTACCGTCGGGCACGGCCTCGACGAGCGGGAAGCCGAGGTTGGAGTGGCTCTTCACCTTCTGCCAGTCGGTGAAGTTGCCGCCGGTGCACTGGGTGCCGCATTCGATGATGTGACCGGCCACGATCCCGGCCGCCAGGCGGTCCCAGTCGTCTTCGGCCCAGCCGAACTCGTGGATCATGGGGGCCAGGGTGACGCCGGTGTCGGTCACCCGGCCGGTGATGACGACGTTGGCGCCGAGCTCGAGGGCCCGCACCACCGGCGCCGCGCCGAGGTAGACGTTGGCCGACAGCACGTTGGCCCGCTCATCGGACAGGGGCCGGCCGGTCTCCATGTTGGCCAGCGGCTGGCCGGCGGCGAGGAGGTCGTCGAGGCGGTCGTAGATGTCGTCGCCGAGGACGACCCCGACCCGGACCTGGTCGCCGATGCCGAGCTCGTCGGCCAGCTTCTCGACGGCCGCCTTGCACGACAACGGGTTCACGCCCCCGGCGTTGGAGATGACCTTGATGCCCCGCTCGACGCAGGCCGGGAGCACGTCGCGCAGCTGGGACACGAAGTCGGTGGCGTAGCCGGCCTCGGGCTTCCGGGCCATCTGCTTCTGCAGGATCGCCATGGTCACCTCGGCCAGGTAATCCATGACGAGGTAGTCGACCGGCCCACCTTCCACCTGGCGGCGGGCGGCGGTCGGGTCGTCTCCCCAGAACCCGCCGCAGTTGGCGATGACGATTCGGTCTGCGGGCATCGATTCCCTCCGGTTCCGTCCCCCGTCCGGATTGTAAGGAGGACCGGCCCGGATTCCCCTAACCGGGCCTTACTGGTTACCGAGCGCCTTGGCCGCCAGGCCGGCGAAGTCGTCGGTGGTGATCTCCCCGGTGGTGCGGGCCACGACCTTGCCCGAGCCGTCGACGGCCACGAAGTACGGGAAGGCGTTGAGGCCGAAGGCGTTGGCGGCCTTGGCGTCGTCGGAGTCGGCCATCGTGGGGGCCTTCCACCCCACCTTGGCCAGCCAGGCCGACGGCGGGTAGTTGGGCCGCTGCGGGCTGGTGGCGGTGGCCACGGTGTAGATGTCGACGCCCTTCGGGAGCGGATGGGACTTCAGGTAGTCGGTGAGCAGGGGCACCTCCCGCTGGCAGTGGGGGCACCAGTGGGCCACGAAGAGAATCAGCTTCGGCCGCCCGTCGTTGCGGATGTCGACCGGGCTGCCGTCGAAGGACTGTCCCCGCACCTCGGGGATCTCCTTCCCCACCGCCGGGTCGGCCCCGCTCTGGGCCAACTCGGGGAGGGCCGCGCCGGTGACGACCACCGGCCGGGTCTCCTCCACGCCGGCCGCCGGCTTCTTCTTGCCGCCGGATCCGCCGGAGGAGACGAGGGCCGCCACGGCCAGGACGAGGACGACGGCAGCGACGCCGATCCACAGCCACGGCGGCTGCTTCTTGCGGGCGGCGGCGACGGCGCCGGTGGGCTTGGTGGTGGCCATGAAGATCGCTCCTCGGGGTTCAGGTGGCGCGGTCGGCGGGCGCGGGCCGGTCGGACGGGGTGAGCCGGTCGCCGGCCCGGGAGGTGGCCAGCAGCGTGATGATCAGGGCGAAGCCCGACAGCGCCATGGTCGGGATGGTGAGGTAGCCGAGGCGCTTCACCCAGATGAGCGTGCAGGGGTTCTTCGGGTCGCAGACGCTCGACTCCCACTCGGGGTGACGCTCGAGCGCCACGTGGTAGGCGCTGATGCAGGCGCCGATGGCGGCCAGGGCGGCGGCGTAGGGGCGGATGCCCTTGGTCTGGCGCCAGGCGGCGAACCAGAGGATCGGGACCAGGGGATACATGCAGAACCGCTGCAGCCAGCACAGGTGGCAGGGCGGGAAGTGGGCCACCTCGGAGAAGTAGAGGCTGCCGGCCATGCAGACCGTCGCCACCAC
>JAUZEX010000905.1 GCA_030838815.1 Actinomycetota bacterium | reverse complement strand
CATGGCGGCGGCAAAGGCCCGGGCCTGCTCGTAGAGCGGGTCCTCGGGCATCGTCCGGGCCGAACCGAAGATGGCCACCTTCCGCTGGCCCCGGTAGGGGGCGAAGACGTGGAAGGCGTACCGCATCTCCTTGAGCGCCGAGTTGGCGATCTTGAAGTCGCCCCGGGCGGCGGCGTCGCGGGCCATCCGCAGGGCGGAGACGATCATCTCGAAGACGAGGTCGACGTGCTCGGCGGCGCCCGCCCGGGTGACGAGCTCGGCGACGGCGGCGTCGAGCTCCGGGTCGCCTGTCCGGTAACGGGGGAGTCGCTCCATAGAACGCAGAGTATGCGGCTTCGGCCACTGCGAAACGGGCCGAAATCTTTCGGCGGACGTTAACGGACCCCGAACCGCCGCCGATTTCTCCATCGTGGCCCATTGCGACGAGCACTACGACGCCGACGCCGTGGGTGTCTGCCGGGACTGCAGCCGGCGCACGTGCGAGCCCTGCCAGGTGGAGGTCCGCCGCCTGGGGACGCTGTGCACGCACTGCGCCCTGGTTCGGGCCGGGCTGCGCCGGCGTTAGCGGCAGGCCCGGGCCACGATCTCGTAGACGACCTCGCAGCCCTTCCGCAGGCCCTCGAGGGGGATCCGCTCGTCGATGCCGTGGAAGGTGGCGACCTCGGCGTTCGAGAGCATGACGGGCACGAGCCCGTAGGCGTCGGCGCCCTGCTGGCGGAAGTAGCGGGAGTCGGTGAAGGCCGGGCACAGCACCGGGGCGAAGGCCGCCTCGGGGAAGGCCTCCGTGCACACGGCCTCCAGGAGGGGCAGCAGCGGGCCCTCCGACACGCCGCACGGTCCGTCGGAGAAGAGGATCTCGCACCGGACGTCGAAGCGGGCCATCCGGGCCGACAGGCGGCCGAAGAACTCCTCCGGGTCCGTCTCGGGCACGAGCCGGCAGTCAAGGGTGGCCGAGGCGGTGCCGGGGACGACGTTCTCCTTGTAGCCCGCCTCCAGCTTCGTCATCGAGATCACGTCGCCGAGCAGAGCGCGCTGGTAGCGGGGGAGGCGCCGGGCCAGGGCCGGAAGCACCCGCCGGGCCCCGGGCCGGAGGATCGCCTCGATCGCCTTCCGGCGGGGCGCCGACGCCCGGGCGGCCAGGGCCCGGAAGGTCCGTTCCACGAGGGGCGAGATGGACAGCGCCGGCGGGTGGGCGGCCAGGTCGCCGAGGGCGGCCAGCAGCTTGCCGATGGCCGGGTCGTCGGGCGGCATCGACCCGTGGCCGGGCCGCCCCCGGGCGGTGAGCTTCACCCACAGGAGCGCCTTCTCCGACAGGGCACAGGCCATCATCGGCGGCTTCGTCTCGGTCAGCCCGTAGCCGCCCTCGTTGATGACGTCCCGGCAGGCCACCAGTTCGGGGTGGTGCTCGGTCAGCCAGGCGGCGCCCATGACGCCTCCGGCCTCCTCGTCGGCCACCGCCACGAACACGACGTCGCGCTCGAGGGCCACCCCCTCCCGGGCCAGGCTGAGCACGGTCATGAGCTGCATGACGCCCATGCTCTTCATGTCGATGGCGCCCCGGCCCCACAGGTAGCCGTCGTGGATCTCGGCGCCGAAGGGGTCGACCGACCATTCGGACGGGTCGGCCGGCACCACGTCGAGGTGATGCAGCAGGCACAGGGCCCCGCCCGGGTCACGGGCCCGGCCGGGAAGCCGGGCGATCAGGTTGCCCCGGCCGGGGGCGCTCTCCAGCGTGGTCGTCTCCAGCCCCGCCTCGCCGAGGATGGCGGCCAGGAACTCGGCGGCCGGCGTCTCGTTGCCGGGCGGATTGGTGGTGTCGATGC
The DNA here is from genome assembly GCA_030838815.1 of Actinomycetota bacterium. Classification (GTDB taxonomy): domain Bacteria; phylum Actinomycetota; class Acidimicrobiia; order IMCC26256; family BP-133; genus BP-133. The sequence goes on along the minus strand of JAUZEX010000905.1, from coordinate 2,270 downwards.
GGAGGTACTGGCGGGTGATCTCGACGGCCTCGTCGCCCAGCTTCTTCCAGTCGGGTGGGGCTGGCATCAGAGTGCCAGCGCCCGGGCGGCGGCCAGGGCGGCCAGCGACGTCTGGGGCCGGGCGCCGGTGTGGCTGATGACCTCGGCCGCGGCCAGGGCGCCGAGCCGGAGGCAGTCGGCCAGCGGCCGTTTCCGGGCCAGGCCGAGGAGGAAGCCGGCCGCGAACAGGTCGCCGGCGCCGGTGGTGTCCTCGACCGTGGCCACCGGTTCGGCCGCCACGCTGACCGTCTCGCGTCCGTCGGAGGCGACCGCCCCGGCCGCCCCCCGGGTGAGTGCCACGACGGGGCACGTCTTGGTCAGGGCCACGAGCGCCGCCTCGACGTCGGTCTCGCCCGTCATCTCCAGCGCCTCGGACTCGTTCCCCAACAGGATGTCGACGCTGGGCAGCAGCTCGGTGAAGGCGTCGCGCTGGAGCTGGACCCAGAACGGGTCGGAGAGCGTGAGGGCCACCCGCCGCCCGGCCCGGTGGGCGGCGCCGGCGGCGGCCGTCAGCGCCCCCTCGGCGCTCGGCAGACCGACGAGATAGCCCTCCACGTAGGTGATGCGGGCCGAGGCCACCAGGGTCTCGTCGATGTCCGCGGCCGCCAGTTCCCCGGCCACGCCGAGATAGGTGTTCATGGTCCGCTCGGCGTCGGGCGTGACGAGGATGAGGGACCGGGCGGTGGGCGGCCCCGATGTACCGGGGGGTGTCGTGTAGACGACGCCGGTGGAGCGCAGGTCGTGGGTGAAGATCTCGCCGAGGGCGTCGTCGCGGACCTTGCCGACGACGGCGGCCCGGCCGCCGAGGGAGGCGACGCCGGCGGCGGTGTTGGCCGCCGATCCCCCCGACATCTCGATGCCGGCCGGCATGCTGTCGTAGACGGCCGCCGAGCGGTCGTGGTCGACCAGCGTCATCGTCCCCTTGGCCAGACCGTGGGTGGCGACGAGGGCGTCGTCGACGTGGGCCAGTACGTCGACGATCGCCGATCCGACCGTGACCACATCGAGGGTGGGAGCGGGGGCGTCCATCCCCGGACGCTACCCCTCCTAGGTCGTGATCTCTTCCTTGCGCTTGTCGAGGGCGGCGATGAAGTCGTGGTAGGAGCGGGCGAAGGCGTCGACGCCCTCCCGCTCGATCGTCAGCGTCAGGTCGTCGTAGTCGACGCCGGCCGCGGCCAGCCCGTCGATCACGGCCCGGGCCTCGTCGATATTGCGCTCCACCGTGTCGGGCTGCGGGTGGCCGTGGTCCCGGTAGGCCTCGATGGACGCCGGGGCCATGGTGTTGACCGTGTTCCGCCCGATGAGCTCGTCGATGTAGAGCGTGTCGGAATATTCCGGGTTCTTGGTCGACGTCGACGCCCACAGCGGCCGCTGGACCCGGGCGCCCTGGGCCGCCAGCGCCTCCCATCGGGCGCCCGAGTGGCGGTCCTTGAACAGCTGGTAGGCCAGCTTGGCGTTGGCCACCGCCACCTTGCCCCGCAACGGATGGCCGGCGGGCAGGCGCCGGTCGGCCTCGGTGTCGACGCGGGACACGAAGAACGACGCCACGGAGTTCGCCCTCGAGAGGTCACCGCCGGCGGCGGCGAGGCGCTCCAGCCCCGAGAAGTAGGCCTCGATCACCTCGCCGTAGCGGACGAGGGAGAAGATGAGCGTCACGTTGATGTTGCGACCCTCGGAGATCATCGCCTCCACGGCCGGGACACCCTGCGGCGTGGCCGGGATCTTCACCATCACGTTGGGCCGGTTCAGGCGCCCGTGGAGCTCCCGGGCCTGGGTCACGGTGCCCTCGGTGTCGGCGGCCAACTCCGGCGACACCTCGATCGAGACGAACCCGTCCGCCCCGGCGGTGGCGTCGTGGGTGGGGCGCAGGATGTCGGCCGCGGTGCCGACGTCGGCCACCAGCAGCTCCCAGCCGATGTCCTCGCTGGAGAGACCTTGCTGGGCCAGCGTACGGATCACGTCGTCGTACTCGTTGCCGGCCGAGATCGCCTTCTCGAAGATGGTCGGGTTCGACGTGACCCCGCGGATCCCGTCCTCCTCGATCATCCGGGCCAGTTCGCCGCTCTCCAGCAGGGACCGCCGGATGTTGTCGTACCAGGGGCTCTGCCCGTACTCGTTGAGGCGGGCGATGGGTGACGACGTCATGGCTGCTCTGTCCTCTCTCCGGTGGCGCCCCCGAGGCCGGGAGGCTCACCGGTGCTGTCGGCGGGCCGCCACCCCCCGATGGCGAG
>JAUZEX010000874.1 GCA_030838815.1 Actinomycetota bacterium | reverse complement strand
GGGCGCCCGACGGGGCGGCCGGCCCCGATCCTCCGGCGGTGGCGACCGTGTCGCCGGTGGCGGCGGACGATCCGTTCGCCGGGTCGGCGCCCGGGTTTCCGCCCGCCGCCGCGTCGCCGGCCGCCGGGGCCGCCGAGTTGTCGCGGACGTTCGACTTCTGCCCGCAGGCGGCGGCGAGGAGGAGGGCCAGGACTACCGCCGCCCCCCGTACGGCGGCGACCTTCGACGGACGACGTGTCATGCAGCTCTCCCTGGTGGGTCGATCAGCGTGTGGCGGCCGGGGGGCGGAGCGCAGCGTCGGGCCCGGTCGGGGCCCGACGGGCGAGGGCCCGACTGAGCCCGCCCTCCCGGCGGAGGATCGGTGACGGGCGGCCCGTGGGCCCGAGGACCACGCCGACGAGGACGGCGAGGATGAAAGCGATGGGAACGAGCAGCGTGGTCGGAGCCGGGACATGCTCCCAGAAGTCGACCGCGGGCCGGGCCCGGAGGGTCGGCGGGGAATGGGGCGGCCCGGCCGCCAAGGTCGTTTCGGCCGGCGCCGGGCCGGGTTCGGCGGCGGCCGGCGTCACGGCGGCGAAGGTCGGTTGCCCGGACGGGTAGGCGAGCGGATCGGTGGAGATCCCCCTGCTCGAGGCGGGGAAGGCCCGCGCGCCGGCCGCTTCTTCCGCCGAGGGCCCGGACGGACCGGGCGCCGGGGAGGCGGCCGCGACGGGCTCCGTCGCCGCGGGGCCGGCGTCGCCCCCCGGGGCCGGTGCGGCCGGCACGGCCCGCAGTTCGATCGACACCTTGCCGGAGTCGACGTTGAGCCAGCTGACCTGAACGGGGGCCGGGCTCCCGGTCGGGTCGACGGCCAGGACGATGCCATTGGCGGCCAGCGGCGCGAACGGGTCGGCCCACAGGCGCCCGACCGGGGTGAGGTCGAACGTCCACATGCCGTCGACGGCCCGGGCGCCCTCGACCGCGGCCAACCCGCAGTCGGCGGTCGGTCGTTCCCGCCAGGCGGCGTTCTGGCCCGGGCCCCAGGGGACCGTGGCGGGGCAGGCGATGACCTTGGCCTTGTCCGCTCCTACGTTGGCCCCGCCGGCCGGCGATTCCTTGAGCCGCAGGATCAGCCCGTCGAGGGCGGCGCCGTCGGCGAGGGCGACGTCGATACCGACGGCGGCGACCTTGTCGACCTGCCCGCCGCCGGCGCTGGTGACGATGGCGTCGGCCGGCACGTTGGGCGGCTTCGGCACCGGCGGGACCAACGGCCGGATCGGATTGCCGTCCGGCTCGCCCTCGGCCGGGCCCTGGACCCGGTTCCACCACCCGTCCTGCGTGGCAGCGCTGTGGCTTTCCATGGGGCTTTCCATGGGGCTGCCGGCCGCGGCGTGGGCCAGTCCGGCCGGGGCGGCGGTCAGGAGCAGCAGGCCCAGGGCCGAGGCGCGCCGTGCCGATCGGGACGGGTTCGGACGCGCTCGGCCAGACATGGGCAGATGATACCCGTCAGTCACTTACCACCCAAAGGCTGGCAAATGAAGGGCCTGTTACACCTCCCAGGTGGAACCCGAGCCGAGGAGGGCTTCGAGGTCACCGCGGCCTTGACGCTCCTGGGCGGCGGCGATCTGGGAGTTGAGCGCGTCGCCGTACACGGGCCGGTTCACCGCCCGCAGCACGCCCATCGGCGTGGGCTGGGTGGGGGAATCGGCCAGCCGGGAGAGGGCGAAGGCCAGCGTCGGATCGGGCCGGGCTTCGTCGTGGACCAGCAACCGGTCCTCCCCGACCGAGGCGACGTCGACGATCTCGAGCTCGCCGAGCCCGGTGGCCACGACGCCCTTTTCGCCGTCCTTTCCGAAGCGGATGGGCTGGCCGTGCTTGACGTCGATGATCATGTCCGCCCGGGAGTCCTTGGCTGTGACTGCCTCGAAGGCCCCGTCGTTGAACACGTTGCAGTTCTGGTAGATCTCGACGAAGGCGGCGCCGTTGTGGGCGTGGGCCCGGCGGAAGACCTCCATCATGTGCTTGCGGTCCATGTCGTGGGTGCGAGCCACGAATGAGGCCTCGGAGCCGAGCGCCAGCGACACCGGGTTGAAGGGGTGGTCGATCGACCCGAACGGGGTCGACTTCGTGACCTTGCCCATCTCGCTGGTCGGCGAGTACTGGCCCTTGGTCAGCCCGTAGATCTGGTTGTTGAAGAGGAGGATCGTGAAGTTGACGTTGCGGCGCAGGGCGTGGATCAGGTGGTTGCCACCGATGGACAGCCCGTCGCCGTCGCCGGTCACGACCCACACGTCGAGGTCGGGGCGGCTGACGGCGATGCCGGTGGCGATGGCCGGGGCCCGGCCGTGGATGGAGTGCATCCCGTACGTGTCCATGTAGTACGGGAACCGGCTGGAGCAGCCGATGCCCGACACGAAGACGGTGTTCTCCAGCCGCACACCCAGCTCGGGGAGGAGGAACTGCACCGCGGCCAGCACCGAGTAGTCGCCGCAGCCGGGGCACCAGCGGACCTCCTGGTCCGACTGGAAGTCCTTCCTCGTCAGGGCGACGGGCTCGCCGTGCCCGTTGCCGTGTCCGTCGCCGCTGCCGTTGGTGGTTGTGACGTGGCCGTTGGTCTCGGTGGTCATCAGTCGGTCAGCTCCATGATGCAGGCCTCGATCTCGGAGGCCCGGAAGTGGATTCCCTTGATCTTGTTGAGCCCGACCACGTCGACGTCGAAGTCCATCCGGAGCAGCTTGGAGAGCTGGCCCAGGTTGAGCTCGGGGACGAGGATCCGGTCGTAGGCGGCCAGGACCTCGCCGAGGTTGGCCGGGAACGGGTTGAGGTGGACCAGGTGGGCGAGGTCGGCCCGGCGGTTGCGGGCCCGGGCCCGGTAGACGCCGGCGTGGATGACCCCCCAGGTGCCGCCCCAGCCGAGCACCAGGAGACGGGAGCCCTCGACCTTGTCGACCTCGAGAGGCGGTATGTCCTTGGCGATCCCGGCCACCTTGGCCGCCCGGAGGCGCACCATCTTCTCGTGGTTGTCGGGGTCGTAGGAGATGTTGCCGGTCCCGTCCTCCTTCTCGATGCCACCGATACGGTGCATGAGGCCGGGAGTGCCGGGGATGGCCCAGGGGCGGGCCAGTGTCTCGGGATCCCGCAGGTAGGGCCAGAAGTCGTCGCCGTGGTTGGGCTCGGTCGTGAACTCGACCCGGAGGTCGGGCAGTTCGTTGACGTCGGGGATCCGCCACGGCTCGGCGGCGTTGGCCAGGTACCCGTCGGAGAGGAGGAAGACCGGCGTGCGGTACTTGAGGGCGATGCGGGTCGCCTCCAGGGCGGCGTCGAAGCAGTGCCCCGGCGACTTGGCGGCCACGATCGGCACGGGCGCCTCGCCGTGGCGGCCGAACATCACGTGGAGCAGGTCGGCCTGCTCCGTCTTGGTCGGCAGCCCGGTGGACGGGCCTCCCCGCTGGATGTCGACGATCACCAGCGGGAGCTCCATGCTCACCGCCAGGCCGATGGTCTCGGACTTGAGGTCGATCCCGGGGCCGCTGGTGGTAGTGAGGGCCAGCTGGCCGGCGAAGGCCGCCCCGAGGGCGGCCCCGTTGCCGGAGATCTCGTCCTCCGCCTGCATCGTCCGCACCCCGAACGACTTGTGCTTCGACAGCTCGTGGAGGATGTCGGAGGCCGGCGTGATGGGGTAGGAGCCGAGGAAGAGGTCCAGGCCCGACTGCCGGCTGGCGGCCAGCATCCCGTAGGAGAGGGCCACGTTGCCGGTGATGTTGCGGTACTTGCCCTTGGGGAGGACGGCCGGGGCGATCTCGAAGGCGTGCTGGAACAGCTCGGCCGTCTCGCCGAAGTTGAACCCGGCCTTGAAGGCGGCCAGGTTCGCGTCGCGCACGATGGGCTTGTTGGCGAAGCGGGTGTTGATCCAGTCGATGACCGGGTCGGTGGGGCGGGAGTACATCCACGACACCACGCCGAGGGCGAAGAAGTTCTTGGACCGCTCGGCGTCGCGGGGCTTGGCGCCGGTGTCCTTGGCCGCCTCCAGCGTCATCGAGGTCATTGGCACCTCGTAGACGGTGAAGGCGTCGAGCGACCCGTCCTCGAGGGGGTTGACGGCATAGCCGGCCTTGTCGAGGTTGCGCTTCTCGAAGGCGTCGATGTTGACGATGATCGAGGCGCCCGGCATCAGGTCGCGCACGCAGGCCTTGAGGGCGGCGGGATTCATGGCCACGAGGACGTTGGGCGTGTCGCCCGGCGTCGAGATGTCATGGTCCGAGATGTGGACCTGGAAGGCGGAGACGCCCGCCACCGTGCCGGCCGGCGCCCGGATCTCGGCCGGGTAGTCGGGCATCGTGGCGAGGTCGTTGCCGAAGCTGGCGCTGACCTCGGTGAACCGGTCACCGGTGAGCTGCATGCCGTCGCCGGAGTCACCGGCAAAGCGGATGACCACCCGGTCGATCGGCTCGCGCCCGCGAGCGGGGGAGATGGAATCCGTCGTCAAGGGGACACCTCGGATCAGATCAGAATGCGCCGGCAAACCGACCCCCGATCATACCGGCGGAGCCCTCCGATCCCCGCATGCCACAGAGCTAGGCTGGGCCCATGAACGAGGAGCAACTCCAGAAGGTGCGCGAAGCACCCGGGTTCATCGCCGCCCTCGACCAGAGCGGCGGCAGCACGCCCAAGGCCCTCGCGCTGTACGGGATTCCCGAGGACAGCTGGTCAGGCGAGGACGAGATGTTCGACCTGATCCACCAGATGCGGTCCCGCATCATCAAGAGCCCGGCCTTCAACGGCGACCGGATCCTGGGCGCCATCCTCTTCGAGCAGACGATGGACCGTCAGATCGACGGGCTCGAGACCGGCGATTTCCTCTGGTCGAAGAAGAACATCGTCCCGTTCCTGAAGATCGACCAGGGCCTCGCGGCCGAGGCCGACGGCGTGCAGCTCATGAAGCCCATGCCCGGCCTCGACGATCTGCTCGAACGCGGTGTGTCCCGCAACATGTTCGGCACCAAGGAACGGTCGGTCATCAAGCTGGCCAACCCCCAGGGCGTGGAGGCCATCGCCGACCAGCAGTTCGACGTCGGCGGCCAGGTGCTGCGCCATGGCCTGGTCCCGATCCTCGAGCCGGAGGTCGACATCCACTCCCCCGAGAAGGCCAAAGCCGAGGAGCTCCTCAAGCAGGCGCTGCTCTCCCGGCTCGAGCAGGTGCCCGACGGCCAGCAGGTGATGTTCAAGCTGACGCTGCCGGAGACCGACGGCTTCTACACCGAGCTGGTGGAGCACCCCAAGGTCCTGCGCGTGGTCGCCCTGTCCGGCGGTTACAGCCGCGACGAGGCCAACGCCCGCCTGAGCCGGAACCCCGGCGTGGTGGCCAGCTTCTCGCGGGCCCTGACGGAAGGGCTGAGCGCCCAGCAGAGCGACGAGGAGTTCGACGCCGCCCTCGACGCCGCGATCAGTAGCATCTTCGCCGCATCGAACACCTGAGCCGGGCCCCGGGCCGGCGTTCTTCCTAGCTGAGGGCGGCGAGGCGCTCGGCCACGTCCACGAAGGACGGGTCCTGGGCGGAGATCTTCCGGAACAAGGTCCGCGCCGCCGGGAGGTCGCCGGCCCGTTCCTGGAGGTCGGCCAGGGCGTACCAGAGGCGGAGGTGGTGGGGGAGTATGCGCTTCGGGCCGCCGGGGGCCCGCTCGAGGACCTTGATGGCCTCGCCCAGCTTGCCGCGGTCGGCGAGGGCGCCGGCGGCCACGATGCGGCCCTCGCTGACGACCTCGGCCGCCGGTGAGACGGCACGGAGCTCCTCCCACAGCGCGTCGACCCGCTTGAACCGGCCGAGGGCCCGGGCGCAGTCCATCAGGACCGGATGCTGCTCGGTCGAGCCGGTCAGCTCGACGAAAGCCTCCAGCTCCTTCTGGGCCAACGCCCAGCGGCCGAGGCGGTAGTAGGTCAGCCCGAGCATCTCCCGGAGGTCGGCCGAGTCGGGATGAGGCTCGCGGTAGGGCCGCATGATCCGCAGCGCCTCCCGCTCATAGCCCCGGTCGAGCGCCCGGGCCCCTTTGACGAGGGCTTCCTCGAGGCGCCCGCCGTCCCGGCCCGGCTTCGGCCGCCTGGCCGCCGGAGGGCCAACCGGAGCCGACGCCTTGGCGCCCTTGCCCTTGCCGGCCTGGTCCCGCTTCGGCTTGGCCCCCGTCTCCCCGTCGCTGGTCCCGTGCACGATCCGCAGCGACGGCCGATCCCCGCTGGCCCTCGCCACCGCCTGCTCCGCCGCCGACCGCACGGTGCGGGCCTCGTCGTCCCGCCGGGCGGGCCGCCGATCCTGGTCCCGCCGCGGCCGCCGGTCCTTGTCGTCCGAACCGCGCCGGCCCCGGTCGTCGGACCCATGGCCGCGCTCCGGCCCCACGGCGGGGCGCTGCTTGCTCCGGAAGGGCCCGAATCCGGGCTCCTCCGGCGGGGCATCGCGCTCCTCCCGCCCCCGACGGGCACCCCGGTCCGACGGCTCCGACCGTGCGGCCGCCGGCCCGCTGCGATTGGCGCGCGGCGGCCCGCCAGCACCCCGACCGTCCCTCTCCGAGCGCGGCCCGCCACCAGCCCGAGCCGAACGATCATCCCGATCAGCCCGCGCCGGCCCGCCAGAACCCCGGGACGAACGAGCATCCCGCTCACCCCCCGCCGGCCCGCCAGAACCCCGGGACGAACGAGCATCCCGCTCAGCACGGGGCGGCTTTCCGGACCCGCGAGGCGAGCGCTCCCGATCGGAGCTAGGAGCGCCGGACCCCCGAGTCGAACGATTATCCCCGTCAGCGCGCAGCGGCCGGCCAGCACCACGGCCCGAACGATCCCGATCAGAGCCGGGAGCACCAGATCCCCGAGCGCGGTCATCGCGATCAACACGCGGAGGGCTGCCCGCACTGCGAGCCGAGCGGTCCTCGCGATCAGGGCGGTCGCGGTCAGTACGGGCGCGGCCGCTCGAGCCCGAGGCGCGACGCGCGGTGCCGCCGGGGGCGCGCTCGGTTCGCTTTTTCGGATGTCCCGGTTCCGACGGCCCGTCGTTCACAGATTCCCCTCTTGCCGGCACGCCACAGTACGCCCTGCCGGCCGACCGGCCGAACGGGGCGGCCCCAAAACCGCCGCTCCAAACGCGCAAAAGCGCCCACCAAAGTGGGCGCTTTTGCAAGTGAATCCCGGCGGCGACCTACTCTCCCAGGAGGCTCCCCCCCAAGTACCATCGGCGCAGGCGGGCTTAACTGCCGTGTTCGATATGGGAACGGGTGTTTCCCCGCCGCCATGGCCACCGGAAACGTTACCGGGGGGCACACTCCCGCACCCCCGGGCTTTATGAAAAATACGACGCTCCTTGAGCGCTGTATAGCGAGCACGAATAACGAGAAGACCAAGCCCTCGGCCGATTAGTACCGGTCAGCTGAATGCATTGCTGCACTTACACTTCCGGCCTATCTACCTGGTGGTCTACCAGGGGCCTTACCCGGTTAACCCGGTGGGAAACCTCATCTCGAAGTCAGTTTCGCGCTTAGATGCTTTCAGCGCTTATCCCTTCCGAAGGTCGCAAACCAGCCGTGCCCTTGGCAGGACAACTGGCACACGAGAGCTTCGTCCGTCCCGGTCCTCTCGTACTAGGGACAGCTCCCTTCAAATCTCCTACGCCCACATCGGATAGGGACCGAACTGTCTCACGACGTTCTAAACCCAGCTCGCGTACCGCTTTAATGGGCGAACAG
>JAUZEX010000872.1 GCA_030838815.1 Actinomycetota bacterium | reverse complement strand
GCTGGACGCCTTCAAGCTCCGGGCCCCGGTCTTCGGGCAGCTGGCCCACAAGACGGCGCTGGCCCGCTTCTCCCGGTCACTGGCGGCCCTGGTGCGGGCCGGCGTCCCGATCCTCGACGCCCTCGACATCGTGGCCGAGACGGCCGGCAACACCGTGGTGGCCGAGGCGGTGGCCGACACCCAGGCGGCGGTGAAAGCGGGCGAGTCCCTGGCCCGACCGCTGGAGGCGCATCCGGTCTTCCCGCCGATGGTGGTTCAGATGATCGCCGTGGGCGAGGAGACCGGCGCGCTCGACGAACTGCTGGAGAAGATCGCCGACTTCTACGACTCGGAGGTCGAGGCGACCGTGGACGCCCTCACGTCGCTCATCGAGCCACTGCTAATCGTGGTGATGGGCGTGACCGTGGGCGGCATGGTGATCGCCCTCTACATGCCGATGTTCTCCATCATCGGCAAGATCGGAAACCAGGGCTAGCCGCTAGGACCGGGTCCCGGCCTTCGGGCGGCTCATCTTCGGCGCCTTCTGCCGCACCAGCTTGCGCCCGGTGTCGAGGGCCTTGTCGACCAGCGCCGCGCCGGCGCCGGCCACGAGGTTCCCCGGCGGCTCGTCGGGGGAGCGGGGGTGCGGGTGCGTCGGCACCGACTTCTTGGCCTTCGCCATAGCGTCGCCGAGCTCGGCCAGGCGCTGCTTGCCGAGCAGCTTCTGCACCTTGGGGAAGAGGTCGCCCTCCTCCTCCTCGACGTGGTGGCGCACGTTCTCCATCAGCACCGTCACCTTGGCGTCAAACCGCTCGTTCTCGGCGCTCATGCCGTCGAGCTCCGACAGCACCCACTTGACGATGTGGTGCTCCTCCAGGGACTCGAGCACCCCATCCTTGATATCGGAAGCGTCGATGTCGCCGTTCCCGTCGTCGACGGCCTGGCGGATGGCCGGGTAGAAGAGCATCTCCTCGATGGCGGCGTGGACGGAGAGCTCCCGGATGATGCGGGCGACGACGTCCTCCTTGGACTTCACCGCTCGGGGCCCGAGCTTCTCGAACCGCTTGAAGAGGTCCTCCACGGTCTTGTGATCGTTCTTGAGCAACATGATTGCGTCCATGGCCGCTCGGTACCCGGGAGGTTCTGGAAGCAAACGCGTGCCCCCCGGGGCAGTGATGTCCGTTCTTGGGCAAAGGGTTCCGTCTGCGCCCCTCAACTCGCCACATCAAGAACCGATCAAATCATCAGAGCGACGAGCTCTCCTGAAATGGCAAACCCGCCGGAAGGCGGTGACGCAAAGCCACGGGGCCGGACCGGCCAGCCGGGCTACCAACGGAAAGGGAATCAGTGGTCCGAGCGATCCAACGCCGCCTGGCTGCCCGGCAGGGCGACAACCGTGAAGGCGGCTTCACCCTCATCGAGCTCATGGTCGTGGTGATGATCATCGCCATCCTCGTGGGTATCGCCATCCCGGCCTTCCTCGGCGCCCGCAAGCGAGCCCAGGACACGGCCTCGAAGAGCAACCTCCGCAATGCCCTGTCGACGGCCCAGACCGTCTTCACCGACACCCAGGCGTTCCCGGCGACTCCCGGCACGGCTCCGACGGGCATGATCTCGGTGCTCACCAATGAGGAGCCGAGCCTCACCTTCATCGACGGCTCGGCGACGGGCAGCGGCCACACGTCCGGCGCCGCCAAGGAGATCTCGGTCAACAGCATGGTCTCGGCCCCGAGCCTGGCTGCCTCCGGGACGAACCTCGACGAGATCATCCTGGCGTCGAAATCAGGCTCCGGGAAGTGCTTCTTCCTCCGGCACATCAACGCTGCGGGCGCAGCCGGCCTGTCCGGCTCCTACATGGCGGAGACCACCACCGGTGGCTGCTCGGCCAAAGACGCTCCGGCCGACGATGCAGCGGGCGCTGCGACCCTGAACTGGAAAGCGCTGTAAGCACCCCGGGCTGACGGGACTGGATGGAGCGGGCGGGAACTGCGACGCAGTGCCTGCCCGCTCCGCCCATCCCGCCGGGGTCGCCCCTAAGGTCTGTGCCCGATGCACGGAGTCCTGGTCCTCGGTTGCGGCCTGTTCGGCCTGCTCATCGGGTCGTTCCTGAATGTCGTCATCTGGCGGGTTCCCCGCAAGCTGTCGGTGGTGCGGCCTCCGTCGCACTGCCCGCAGTGCGAGACCCCGATCCGCCCGATCGACAACATCCCGGTGGTGGCCTGGTTGGCGCTGCGGGGGAAGTGCCGGCACTGCGGGAACCCCATCCCGGTCCGGTACCCCCTCGTGGAGGCGGGCTGCGGGGTCCTCTTCGCCGCCGTCGCCGCCCGGTTCGGGTCCTCGTGGGCGCTGCCCGCCTACCTGGTCCTCACCGCTGCCCTGTTGGCCATCTCCATCATCGACCTCGAGCACTTCATCGTCCCCGACCGGATCACCGCCCCCCTGACGGTGTCGGCGCTGGCCCTCCTCGGGCTGGCCGCCGCCGCCGACGGGAACGGGTGGCGCTACGGGCGGACGCTCCTCGGAGGGCTGGCCTTTTTCGCCTTCCTGCTCCTCCTCAACCTTCTGTATCCCAGGGGTATGGGGATGGGGGACGTGAAGCTCAGCTTCTCGCTCGGGTTGTATCTCGGCTGGCTGGGGTGGGGCCAGGTCTTCCTCGGCGGGTTCCTGGCCTTCCTCCTCGGAGCGCTGGTCGGGGTGGGGCTGATCGCCACCGGCGTCAAGGGCCGCAAGGACTTCGTGCCCTTCGGGCCCTTCCTGGCCGCCGGAACCTTGATCGTCGTGCTCTGCGGCGACCCGATCCTCCGCTGGTACACGGGCTCGTAACTGTTGATCAAAGTTTTGCCCGTTGTCATTGTCAACTTTTGGTTGCTAAGGTGTCACCGTGGCCATCGAGCAAAACGGCCTCGGCGACCGCCTTCTCATGGTTCGAGAGGTGGCTGAGCTGATGCGGGTGTCAAACATGACGGTCTACCGCCTGATCAAGGCAGGAGACCTCCCGGCCATACGCGTCGGGAAGAACTTCCGCATCCGCCGGTCGGACGTCGAGAGCTACCTCGGCGACCGCTCATACGGCGGATAGCGCAAACTCATGGCCGTGCGCATGCTCGGCCTCGACGTCGGGACCACCGCGGTCCGCGTCGTCGAGGTCGTTCTCGACCGTCCCGGGCGGGTTCCCGTTGTCTCCCGGGTCGGTGAGGTTCGCCTTCCGCCTGGCGCGGTCC
>JAUZEX010000859.1 GCA_030838815.1 Actinomycetota bacterium | reverse complement strand
CGGCGATGCCGGTGGTGCCGAGGTAGTCCTCCGCCTTCTTGGCGACATAGCGCGGGTCGCGCGTGTAGGACTCGCCGGTGATCGGGTCGCGCACGAAGCAGTTGAGGTTCAGCGTCGTGTGCTGCGTGAACGGGTCGATGACCGCGGTGTCGGGGTCAGGCATGAGAATCATGTCCGACTCCTGGATCTCCTGGAAGCCGCGGATCGACGAGCCGTCGAAGCCGTAGCCGTCCTCGAATGCCTCTTCGGACAGCTCGTGGGACGGGACCGAGAAGTGCTGCATGAGCCCGGGGAGGTCGCAGAAGCGGAAGTCGACAACCTCGATGTTCTGTTCCTGAACCAGCCGAACGATGTCGCTCGGAGTGCGCTGCTCCACGCTGTCAACCTCCATCTCAAGGCCCGGTTTTACAGGCAGCGCAGCCTAACGAACCCTTCCCGGCCGCGCAGCACCGCGGGGGAGCGTTCCCGCGGGCGATTTCCCACCCGTTTCCCGAGCATGAACGCTCAGTTAAACGGGCCGGTGAGAGGGGTCGGATGTGGTCCCGGGGCCCTCTTGGGCGGCAGACTGGCCGCATGGAACGACAACTGGAGTATGTGCTCAGGACCGTCGAGGAGCGCAACGTCCGTTTTGTGAGGCTGTGGTTCACGGACGTGCAGGGGATGCTCAAGTCGTTCGCCATCACGCCGGCCGAACTGGAGGACGCCCTCGACTCCGGGATGGAGTTCGACGGCTCGTGCATCGACGGGTTCAGCCGCATCCAGGAATCCGACATGATGGCCCGCCCCGACCCGGGGACGTTCGAGCTCGTCCACGTCCCCGGCGAGGAGGCACCCGTCGCCCGGATGTTCTGCGACATCTACACGCCGTCGGGCGAGCCGTTCGACGGCGACCCCCGCTACGTGCTCAAGCGGACGCTGGAGAAGGCCCGGGAGCGGGGCTTCACGTTCTACGTCAGCCCGGAGATGGAGTACTTCTACTTCCGCTCCTCCACCGAGCCCGTCCCCCTCGACCAGGCCAGCTACTTCGACCTGACCCCCTCCGACGAGGCCTCCGAGCTTCGCAAGCAGACCATCCTGGCGCTCGAGAGCATGGGCATCCCGGTGCAGTACAGCCACCACGAGATCGCCCCCTCCCAGCAGGAGATCGACCTCCGCTACACCGACGCCCTGACCATGGCCGACAACGTCATGGCCTTCCGGATGGTGGTCAAGGAGGTGGCCCAGAGCCGGGGCGTCTACGCCACGTTCATGCCGAAGCCGGTGGCGGGCTGGAACGGCTCGGCCATGCACACCCACCTGTCGCTCTTCGAGGGCGACGTCAACGCCTTCCACGACGCCGGCGACGAGTACGGGCTGTCGACCGTGGCCAAGGGGTTCATCGGCGGGCTCCTCCACCACGCCAAGGAGATCACCGCCGTCACCAACCAGTGGGTGAACTCCTACAAGCGCCTCATCCCCGGCTTCGAGGCGCCGGTCTACATCTGCTGGGCCCGCAACAACCGCTCGGCCCTGGTGCGGGTGCCGATCCCCCGCCGGGGCGAGTCGGGCAGCCGCGTCGAGTACCGGGCGCCCGACCCGGCCTGCAACCCCTACCTGGCCTTCTCATTGATGCTGGCGGCCGGGCTGCGGGGAATCGAGAAAGGCTACGACCTGCCCCCTGAGGCCACCAATAACATCTACGAGATGACCCCCGAGGAGCGGATGGCGGAGGGGATCGACAGCCTGCCGAACTCCCTGTCCGAGGCCCTCGACGCAATGGAGCACTCCGACCTGGTGGCCGAAGTGCTGGGCGAGCACGTCTTTGACTACTTCCTCCGCAACAAGCGGCTGGAATGGGCTGACTACAAGAGCTACGTGACCCCCTTCGAGGTCAACCGCTACCTCGGGACCCTGTAGGAGGCCATGGACTTCATGGAGCCCTTTCTGGTCTTTCCTGATCCACCGCCGCCTCTGCTCGTCCAGACCCTGGACCTGGCCGGTTACTCCTGGAAGGCCGTGGCCAACGCCTCCATCGCCGCCCAGCTCGAACCGCCCGACGGCTGGTCGGGAGCGGTGGTCAGCGCCGAGGGCGACGCCGAGGGCGCCTTCGTCATCTGCCGTGCGCTGCGGCGCCGTGACGTGCCGGTGCAGCCCGTCCTCGTGCTCGTGGCCGGCAACCAGCTCGGCGACCTCGAGCTGCGAGAGGACCTTTTCGACGACTTCTGCCTGACGCCGTTCCACCCCAAGGAGCTGGAGGCCCGGCTGCGCCTCCTGGCCTGGCGGGCGGGGCGGGCGACGGGGCCTGAGGTCGTCGAGTACGGCGACCTCGTGATCAACCTCGAGACCTACCAGGCGGCGGTCGGCGGACGGCCGCTCGACCTCACGTACATGGAGCACGAGCTCCTCAAGTTCTTCGCCACCCACCCCGGGAAGGTGTTCACCCGGGAGACGCTGCTGTCCCGGGTCTGGGGCTACGAGTACTACGGGGGCGCTCGAACGGTCGATGTCCACGTGCGCCGCTTGCGGGCCAAGCTGGGCGACGACCACGCCGGCTGGATCCAGACGGTGCGGTCGGTGGGCTACCGGTTCGGCCAGTCACGCTGGGGCGTCGGGGGGGCCAACCGGCCCGAGGGATGAGAGGGCGTTTCCGACCAGGGCGCTCCACAGCCCGCCGCCGACAAACAGCCCCACAGGCCCCAGAAGCACCATAGCGATCACGACGATCACAGCTCCCAACATGGCCCCTACGGTACCCGGCCGCGCGCCCGTACAATGGACTCCGACGATCGCCGAGCCGTCTCAGCGTGGCATGTAGGCCCACACCTCGACTTCGACCCGGGCCCCTAGCGGAAGGGCGGCCACGGCGACGGTCGAGCGGGCGGGCCGGTGCCCGGCGAAGGCATCGGCGTAGACCTCGTTCATGACCGGAAAGTCGCCCATGTCGAGAAGGAACACCGTGGTCTTGGCCACATCGGCAAGTGTGGCTCCGCAGTCGCCGAGCACGGCGGCGACATTGGCCAGAGCCTGGCGCGTCTGGGCCTCCACGCCGCCGTCGGCCAGCGAGCCGGTGGCCGGATCGATCCCGACCTGGCCGGCCAGCGCCAGCCAGTCGCCCGCTCGGACGGCCGGTGAGTAAGGGCCGGCCGAAGCCGGGGCGCTCGGGGTCGGAACGGGCTCGACGGGCATCGCCCACCTCCTCGTCGTCGACGGCCCGCCCCGGGGTCGAGAACCCCCGGGCGGCGCGGGGAACCGTAGGCGAGGGGTCGGCCCCGGTCGACTCGACCGACGGCTTCGTCCCGTTGACCCTGGAGGAAGCGCAGGCCCTCATGACCGAGGCCCTGACCGGCATTGACCGGGACTCGCTTCTGGCCGAGCGGGCGGAGGCCGAGGCCCAACTCCGGGCGGCCGAGGCGACCCTCGGCATCCCCCCGCCTGCCTCCCCCGTCCCGGGTCCGCTCCCGACGCCCCCCGGCGCGATTGGGAATGGTCGGGGGGCGACCGGCGAGGATCCCGGGGCACCGGCCCCGAATTCAGACGGTATGGACCAGATTGCAGATGCGGCGCCAGGCCTCGACGTGGGGGCGCTGCGTCAGGCCGCGGCCCGCGCCCGGGCGGCCGACGACGCCCTGGCCCGGGCGGCCTCCGAGGCGGCCGGGCGTCCCCTGCCGAGCGAGATTCCAACCGGCCCGGGCGCCGAACGGCTCCACACGGCGGAGTCGTCGTTGGCCCGGGCCCTCGAGATCCAGGACGATCTCCCCGCCGCCTGGCGGCGGCTGGTCGGAGCGCTCATCAGCGCCACCGGCATGGCCATCGTGATCGGCGCCCTGGGGTGGAACATCTACTGGCTCCTGGTGCCCATCGCCCTCATCGCCATGATGACCGTCGACCTGCGGGTCGCCGGTCACGCCGCCCGGGAGGCATCGGTGGAGGCCGCCCGCGAGCTGGCCGCGGTGGGAGTGACGGGGGCCGAGGGACTCGGCCGGATCCGTTTCGAACGGGCCAGGATCGAGGAGGCGGAGGCTCGCCTGGCCGCCGCTCGGGCCGGCCGCGACGCCGCCTACGCCCGCTTCGACGAGCTGGCCCCCGGGCGCGTCCCGTCCGAGGTCGACGAGGTCATCGCCGACTACGAGGCCGATCGGGCGGCCCGACAAGCCGCGCTAGCCGCCCGACACGAGCAGCTGGCCGCCCGACAAGAGGAGCTGGCCGCCCAAGAAGCGGCGCTGGCGGCCCGCACCCGCGTCGATGCCGCACCGGCCCCCGCGGAGCCGGAGTCGGCCTCGTCCGGGTCAGCGCCGGCGTCGCCCGAAGCGCCGCCGGTGCCGGCGATCGCCACCGAGTGGTGGTTCGGGGAGAAGGCGTCCCCGACCGGCCCATCCCCCACCCGCCCGGTCCGCGCCGAGCCGGCCCCCGCCGCGGTCGCCGCGACCGAACCGCCGATCGCGGTCCCGCCGCCTCCGGCGCCCGTCAGGGCCTTGGCCGAGCGGTTGTCGGCCGAAGGGCGCGAGGCTCTGGCCCGCATCGAGGTCCAACTGGCCGCCTTGGAGCGCGTCGAGCTGGCGAAACGCTCCCTGGAATGGCACGAGTCCCGCGGCGGTGAGCAGAGGGGCCCGGCCGAGTAGTTCGGCCGGAAGCCGTTACGCGGCTTCGATCTCCCACGTCACGGTTTCGGCGCCGCCGCCGAAGCGGGGCACCCACTGCCGCTCGACTGCGTCGTCGCCGCAGCACCAGCAGGACCCGCCGCCCCGGCCGAACACGTGACAGCTCCGGCAGAACCAGGCGTCAAACGGATTGGTGGGGTGGTAGAGGGCGCCGACGCTGCGGGCCTCACGGATGGTCTCCTCCAGCTCGGCCAGCCGCCGGGCACCTCCGGGCGTGAGACCACCGGTGGAGGTTGTCTCCGGAGCCTCGGTGAGGGCGGCGGCGGTCGGCTGCATGGTCTCCTCCGTGGGACGCAGGTGCGTGCGATTGATTTCCCTATCGGCACGTTCGCGTCCTGCGCTTAAGCCATATCCGCGGAAGAGGAGAGCCCGGGTTGAGGTTTTTGGCCGGCGCGTTTGCGCCGTCGACTACGACTTGGCCGCGGCGATCGCCTGCTGAAGGGCTTCGAAGTCGTCGTCGGGGATCCGATGCAGGTTCCCCTGGAAGGCCAGCTTCCAGTGCTCAGCCGGCCACTTCTGGACGTAGGCGAGGCCCGGGCCGACCGCCGACGACGGGACCCAGTCGGCCTGGTCGAGGACGACGCCGGGCGAGATCTTCACCCGCCACGGATAGTCCTCACCGGGCTTCGACTGCCAGACGACCTCGTGGTCCTCGTAGCCTTCGCTCTCGATCCGGGCGGTGGCGCCGAACGCCTGCACCTGGGAGACGTAGTAGACGAGGTTGTCGCCGGGGCGCATCTGCTCCAGGACCTTGCGCCGCTGGCGCGTCTTGAAACCCTGGACCGAGAAGCCCAGGTCGCGTGTACGACCGAAGTTGTCGGGCGAGCCGACAACCATCCAGCTGCTCATGGCGAGCCGCTTAGGAGAAGGAGTTCCCGCAGCCGCAGGTGCGCGTGGTGTTGGGGTTGTTGATGCTGAACCCCGCTCCCATCAGCCCTTCCTTGTAGTCCAAGGAGGCGCCGCTGAGGTACTGGAGACTGGCGGAATCGACCACGACCTTCACGCCGTCGAAGTCGGCCTTCTGGTCGTCAGCCGCGAAGTCGCTGTCGAAGAACATCTCGTAGCTGAAGCCGGAGCAGCCTCCGGGCCGCACGGCCACGCGGAGAGCCAGCTCGCTGTTCCCCTCGGCCTCGACGAGCTCTTTGACCTTCTTCGCCGCCGTTTCGGTCACGGTGATCACAACGCCTCCTCAGTCCCTACGAAACACTCTCAGCGTACCCGACGCTCACCGTCACATTGCACGGGTCGCGATCGATCAACGTCCGGAAGTCCTCCACCATTCCCGCTGTTTGCCCGCTCCGGGCGGTTTGGACCAGCAATCCCTCGACGATTCCCCGGTGCAGGTGGCAGACGAGCTCCGGGTAGGCCTCGGCCAGCTCCCGGAACGGGCAGTGGAGGAAATCCACCCGCACCCGGCGGCCGCTGTCGCCGGGGCCGAGCTCCGACTGCACCGGGTCGAACCCCAGGCGGTCGAGCTCGGCGACCAGGGCGGCCAGGCAGCCCCTCCCGGTCTGGCGCCGGCTGTTGGCGTCGGTGCCCCAGCGCCGGCCGAGGTTGGCGGCGTCGAGCCCGTCGCCGCCGAGCTGCTCGGCCAGGGCGGCCAGGAGCCCGGCGAGGAGGGTGTGGGCCGGCGGATCGAGGCCGAGCCCGGGAGCGCCGGGGGCCAAGGAGTAGCGCAGCTGCGGGCGCCCGACGGTGCCCCGGTGGATGGGCTCCACCTCCACCAGCCCCGCCTCCCGCATGCGGTCGAGGTGGGGCCGCACGGTGTTGGGATGAAGGGAGAGCCTTTCGGCCAGCTCGGAGGCCGACAACGGAGCCGGCGAACGGCCGAGTTCCTGGTATATGGCGAACCGCGTGTCATCCCCCAAGGCCTTGAAGACGGGGAGCGGTTCGATCACCGGCTCATCACAGGGTTGACCGTAGCCCGGGAACGGAATATTTTCAAGGTCTTGGCCGGTTTAATGTGGCGTCATGAATCCTGATCGCCCGACTCATGAAGAGGTCTGGCGCATGCTCGAGGCCGTCGTCGACCCTGAGCTGCACTCCAGCATCGTCGAGCTCGGCATGGTCCGCGAGGTCGCCGTCGACGAGGAGGGGCTCGTCAGCGTCGAGATCGCCCTGACCATCGCCTCCTGCCCCCTGCGGGGCCAGATCGAGGGCGACGTCGAGGGCCGCCTCCGCAGCCTGCCCGGCGTGACCGGCGTCGAGATCCGCACCAGCGCCATGACCGCCGAGGAGCGGGCCGGTCTGATGGCCCGGGCCCGCAAGCAGGCTGCCGAGCGGGCGCCGGAGACGCAGATCCCCCTCACCACCCGCATTCTGGCCGTGGCCAGCGGGAAGGGCGGCGTGGGCAAGTCGTCGGTCACCGTCAACCTGGCCGCGGCGATGGCCGCCCGGGGCCACACCGTCGGCGTACTCGACGCCGACATCTGGGGCTTCTCGGTTCCCCGCATGCTGGGCGTGAAGGGCCGCCTCGGCGGGAGCGACGGGAAGATCCACCCCAACGAGGTCCAGGTGCCGTCGGTCCGGCCCGGCGGGCCCCCCGGCCTGCTCAAGGTCGTCTCCATGGGGTTCCTGGTCGAAGACGAGGGCATGGCCCTCATGTGGCGGGGCCTGGTGCTGGCCAAGGCTGTCGAGCAGTTCCTGACCGACGTGCGGTGGGGCGACCTCGACTATCTCCTCGTCGACATGCCGCCGGGAACGGGCGACATCCAGATGGCGCTGTCGCGTCTCCTCCCCCGGGCCGAACTCCTGGTCGTGACCACCCCGGCGCTGGCGGCCCAGAAGGTGGCCGTCCGGGTGGCCGACATGGCCCGTCGGTCCTACCTCAAGGTGGCCGGCGTGGTGGAGAACATGAGCGCCTTCACCTGCGACCACGGCCAGTCCTACGCGCTGTTCGGCACGGGCGGCGGGCAGGCGCTGGCCAGCGAGGTCGGCGCGCCGCTGCTGGCCGAGATCCCCCTCGAACCCGGGGTGGCGGCCGGAGGCGACACCGGCGCGCCGCTGGCGCTGGCCGAACCGCAGAGCCCCGCCGGCCAGGCCTTCCACCTGCTGGCCCACCGGCTGGCCACCGAGATCATGCCGCCGGTTGAGATGGCCGGGTGCACGGCCCGCATCTTCGCTGCCGCCAACGCCAATCTGGCCGCCCTCGATGCCGCCAGGGCCGGCGGTAGCCCGCCGGGGGCCGGCGAGGCCTGATCCGACCCGCCCGTCAGCGGCGGCGCTTGATCCGATCGAGCCAGCCGCCGAAGCCGCGGCGCTCGTCCTGCTTCTTGAACTCGGCCAGGATCTCGGGGCCGACGGCGTTCACGATGTTCTCCGCCTCGTCGAGGAGGGCGGCGGCCGTCTCGTCGAAGCCCTCGGGGGCCGGCGGCCCGAGATCGGTCTGGAGCGGGCCGTAGCTCCAGCCGACATCGGCCATCCGGGGCTTGAACGCGGGGCAGTTGTCGGGGCAGCGCCAGGGCGCCTCGGGGGCGAGGTCGAGATCGCACTTGCGGACGGATTCGCCCGTGGCGTACGTCCGGCTCTCGTAAAACTTGCAGTTGGTCCGCATTCCCACGATTCCATCGTATGGCGGAAGCGCTCCGGCGGAGACGGCGGGCAAGGCGGCCGTGACCGCTTCGCGTCAATCGATCCGTTGCAGCGGGCCGGGGGCGGCGGCGACCCACATGGGCCCTCCGACCTCGACCCAGCCCCGATGCATCAGGCCCGTCGTGAACGGCATCACCGGCCGGCCCTCACCCGAAAGTGCGATACAGCCGCCGTCGCCTCCGGCCGCCGTCACCGCGGCCAGGGCCGCCCGGCAGGCGGCGTCGAGGTCGGCGCCCTCGAGGCGGAGCCGGGCGTCGACCTCGTGGGCGAAGGCCGCCCGGAGGAAGGCCTCCCCGACCCCGGTGGCCGACACGGCGCAGGTGGAGTCCTCGGCCCAGGTGCCGGCGCCGGGAACAGGGCTGTCGCCGACCC
>JAUZEX010000858.1 GCA_030838815.1 Actinomycetota bacterium | reverse complement strand
CCCGCTCGTAGTCGGCCGCCGCCTGCGACAGAACGTCGTCCTCGCCCTGCCCCTCCTGGAGGGCGCGGTGCTCCCGGGTGAGCACGGCCCGGAGGCCAGCCACGGCCTCGGGCGTGAGGTGATCGTCGGGCGGGCTCACCAGGTCGTCGAGGGCTTCGACCAGCACCCAGGCGTCGCGGACGGGGCTCAGGCGGCGGGCGGCGTCGCGCAGGGCGGCGTTCTCGCGGCGGTAGGCCTTGTCGCCGAGCTCCCGGCGGACGAGGCGCAGGAGAGAACGGAGCTTCTTGGTGCGCTTGCGGGCGTCGTGGGCCGCCTCGTCGGGGCCCAGCCCCGCCTGCCCGGACAGCGCCTCGACGATCTTCCGGAGCTGCTTCTGGGCCACCTTCTGCACGGCCTCGGGGATGGGCTGGCCCGGGTCGAGTGTGAATGACATACCCAGCCGATACCCGGCGCCGGAAGCCCTTAGTCCCAGACCGATCCGCCGGCGGCGCTCGAGCGCCGCCGGCGGAAGGATGATCAACCGTTCAGGTGCTGCACCAACCAGTCGCGGGCCGCGCCCGACGACAGCTCGAAGTCGGGGCCGGTGTAGGCGCCGAAGTGGCCACCGGGGAGCACGACCAGCTTCTTCGGCTCGCGGGCCTGCTCGTAGGCCTCGAAAGCCAGGTCGGACGGGGTGAGGACGTCGCCGGCCGCCACGACCATCAAGAGCGGCGTCGGGCTGACCCGGTTGATGTAGGAACTCGGGTCGTACTCCATGAGCATCTCCAGCGTCCGGAGCGTGACCTCGTTGCGCCACGACGGTGCCCGCGTGTTCCCCGTCTCGGTGAACCATTGCCACGAGTCGGGGGTGGGAAGGGCGGAGGGCGCCAGCGGGTCCTCGGCGACGACGGGGATCATCCCCGGCTCCTTGCCGGCGAAGCGGGCCTCGCGGTCGGCGTCGAGCGTGGCCCGCACCCCGGCGAGGAAGTCGCTCCGCACCAGCCGCTGCACGTTCCTGAACCCGTTGATGAGCGGCACCTGGGACACGACCGCCTTGATCCGCTTGTCGATGGCGCCCAGCACGAGAGCGTGCCCGCCGCTGTAGCTCGAGCCCCAGACCCCGATCCGGTCGCGGTCGACCCCCGGCAACGTCTGCAGGTAGGTGATGGCGTGGCGGTAGTCCCGGACCTGGGCCCAGGGGTCGATCTCGTAACGGGGCTCACCGTCGCTGGCCCCGAAGTTCCGGTTGTCGAAGACCAGGGCGGCGAGGCCCGCCCCGGCGAACACCTCGGCGAAGGAATCGAGGTACATCTCCTTCACCGCCGAGAAACCGTGGGCCATCACGACCCCCGGGACCGGCCCGTCCCCCTCCGGCCGGTACAGCCACCCCCGCAACGTCGTCCCCTCGGCGTTGAACTCCACGTCGGTGCGGTTCATCGTTTCCTCCCTCCGTTCCATGCAGGCCGGACGGGTAGCGTACGACCCATGCCCGACGAGCGCATCAGCTGGTTTCCCGTCCTGACCGACGACGAGCTCGATGAGCCGGAGCGCAAGCTCTTCGCCAAGGCCGCCGAGGTGGTCGGCTTCGTGCCCAACGTGTTCCGCACCTACGCCTGGCGGCCGGAGCGCTTCCGGGCCTGGTTCGCCCACTTCAAGACCGTGATGGAAGGGACGGAGGGCCTCTCCGCCCGCGAGCGGGAGATGATCTCCGTCGCCGTGTCGATGGCCAACGGCTGCCTCTACTGCCTCGTCGCCCACGGCGCCGCCCTCCGGGAGGCCTCCGACGACAAGGTCGAGGCCGACCGGATCACCCTCGACTACCGCCGGGCCGACCTCACCAGCCGGGAACGGGCGATGCTGGACTACGCCGTCAAGGTGACGACGGACCCCGGCGCCTGCGAGGAGGCCGACATCGAGGCCCTACGGGCCGAGGGACTCTCCGACGCCGACATTTGGGATGTCATCGAAGTGGCGGCGATGTACAACTTCACCAACCGCCTGGCGATGGCCACCGGCATGATGCCCAACCGGGAGTATCACGGCTTGGCCCGCTGAGCGTGAAGGGGGAGAGATGAGGAGATTCCGAGCCGCGTTCATCAGCCTCGCCGTCCTCACCAACATCGGAATCGGGGTAGCTGCCATCGCCCAGGAGGCCGGGAACAAGGTGGCGGCCACGACCCACTGCAGCGCAGGGTCGCTCAAGGGCGACTACGCCATGGCCGGGCAGGGCTTCCTGGCCCGCGCGCCGCTCGCCTTCGTCGGGGTGCTCCACTTCGATGGCGCGGGCCGGTTCTCCGGCCACCACGAGGAAAGCATCGGCGGCAACTACGGCCCCTCCACCGAAGCAGGCGATTACTCCGTCGACGACGACTGCATGGGCGTGACCCACTGGACGGACCACCCGCCCCACACCGGTCTCCCGCCTCACAACCACACCATCGCGTTCGTCGTGACCGACGGAGGCAACGAGACGTCGTTCCTCGGGATCGACAACTCGCCTCCGGGGATGTTCCACAAGGAGATCCCCGAGCCCGACATCGAGTTCTGGGGCACGCTCAAGCGCCTCTAGGGCGATCGCCTGGCGTCAGTCGGCGCCGGCGTCGCAGGCCCGGGCCCGGGCGACCCGCAGGGCCTGGTCGCGGCCTTCCAGGAGCAGACGGCGGATCGGGGCCGGGATTCCCGTCTCACGGGCCAGGTAGGCGTCGGTCAGGGGGACGGCGCCGTCGCCGACCGGATAGAGCATGTCGGTGAATGACATCCCGACGTCGGGGCCGCGGCGCTCCCAGATCGGGAGCAGGGCGTCGAAGTAGGGCTCGGTCCAGGCCTGGAGGAGCGGCTCCTGGTCGGGCTGGCGGAAGCCGCCCATCACGGCCCGCATGGTGGCCAGCGGCAGGTCGCCGTCGACCAGCGCCGACCAGGCCTCCGCCTTCGCCGCCTCGTGGGGTTGGGCGGCCCGGGCGGCGGCGGCATGGCGGGCGCCGGCGTCGGTGGCGTCGCGGTCCTCCTCGGCCGCGATGAGAGCGGGCGCGTCCTCGACCCCTGCCGCGGCCAGCGACCGCACCAGGCCCCACCGGAACTCGGTGTCGACCGTGAGGCCTTCGACGCCGTCGATGCCCCGGCCGTCGAGCAGGCCGCGCACCAGGGCGAGATGGTCGTCGCCGCGGGCGGCGGCCACGAAGGCCCGGGCGAAAGCCAGCTGGAAGTCGCTGCCCGGCTCGGCCGCCCGCAGGGCGGCGAGGGCGTACTGGGCCAGGCGCGCCCGGGCCGGCTCCCGGTTGGCCGTGTCGCCGTAGACGACCGCCGCCGCCTCGGCGTTGCGGAGCAGCCCGCCGACCACCGCGATCTGGTCCTCCCCGCCCAGGTTGGCCAGAACCAGGTCGAGGTAGCGCCGGGCCGGCAGCTCGGCGTCGCGCAGCATGTCCCACGCCGCCGACCAGCACAGCCCCCGGGCCAGCGGGTCATCGAGGGTGCCCAGGCTCTGGGTGACCGTGGCCAGGGAGCGGGCATCGAGCCGGATCTTCGTGTAGGCGAGGTCGCCGTCGTTGAGAAGCACGAGGTCGGGAACGGCCATTCCCACCAGCTCGTCGACCGCCGTGCGGTGGCCCTCGACGTCGAGCTCCACCCGGGTGCGGCGCCGCAACCGGCGCTGCTCCTCTCCGGGCTGGCCGTCGTAGTCGTAGAGCCCGACACCCAGCCGGTGGGACCGCAGCGTCGGGTGGTCGGGGGTCGCCTCCTGCTCGATCAGGAACGACGAGAACGTCTCCCCGTCCCCGGAGGGCATCACCTCGAACGCTGGCCGCATCGTGTTGACCCCGGTCGTCTCCAGCCACTGCCGGGCCCAACCGCCCAGCGGGCGGCCCGACGCCTCCTCCAGGGCGGCCAGGAAGTCGGCCAGGTCGGTGTTCCCCCAGGCGTGGCGGGCGAAGTAGGCCCGAACGCCGTCCAGGAACTCCTTCTGGCCCACCCAGGCCACGAGCTGGCGGAGCACCGACGCCCCCTTGGCGTAGGTGATTCCGTCGAAGTTGGTCTTCATCGTCTCGATGTCGGGGGCATCGGCCACGATCGGGTGGGTCGACGGCAGCTGATCCTGGCGGTAGGCCCAGGTCTTCCAGGCGCTGGAGAATGTCGTCCAGGCGGAGCGGAAGCGGGTGGCCTCGACCAGCCCCAGATAGGAGGCGTAGGTGGCGAA
>JAUZEX010000827.1 GCA_030838815.1 Actinomycetota bacterium | reverse complement strand
GACCACCGACGCCCCCAGCTTGCGGCGCAGCGCCGACACGTGGACCTCGACGACGTTGTCGCCCCCGTCGTAGGCGAAGTCCCAGACATGGTCGATGATGTCGGGTTTCGAGACGACCTCGCCGGCCCGGCGCATGAGGTACTCGAGGACGGACAGCTCCCGGGTGGTCAGCTTCACCGCTTCGCCGCCCTTCCGGCAGGTGCGGGTGGCCGGGTCGACCTCGACGTCGCCGGCGGTGAGGACGGTCGGCCGCTCCCCGCCGCTGCGGCGCAGGAGGGCCCGGATCCGGGCCAGGAGCACCGGATACGAGAACGGCTTGGACAGGAAGTCGTCGGCGCCGGTGTCGAGGGCCTCGGTCTCGTCGAGCTCGCCGTCCTTGGCCGTCAGCATGAGGATCGGCGTCCAGACCCGCTTGTCCCGCAACGCCCTGCAGACCCGCAGGCCGTTGATCCCCGGCAGCATGATGTCGAGCACGATGGCGTCGTAGGCCTGCTCGGTGGCCAGCCAGAGCCCGTCGGTCCCGTTGGCGGCGACGTCGACGGCGAAGCCCTCGGCCTCGAGGCCCCGCTTCAGGGCGTCGGCGATGCGCTCCTCGTCCTCCACCACCAGGATCCGCATGGCCCCCATTCTCGCTCGCCCCGGGGGCCGTTCCCTGAAGCTGGCTTCAGGTCGCTTCAGGAAGCCCGCAGGCGCCCCGCGGCATCCTCGCCTGGTCCGTTCCGCCCCATTTGTCAGGAGACGCCCCCCATGAACTCAGCCGCGACGACCGTCCGGCCGACGAGCCGCGTCCACCCCCCGATCTTCGAGGCCCTCACCATCGTCGGCCTCATCGGCATCGCCTGGGTCCACATCCTCGACCTGTCGGGAAAGATCGAGGAGACGCCCTACCTCGGCTTCGCCTACATCGGTCTCATCGCCGGCTGCGCGGCGGCCATCGTGCTGCTGGCCCGCCGCGACCGCCGTGGCTTCCTCCTGGCCGGCGGGCTGGCCGCGGCCACGTTCCTCGGCTACTGCCTCTCCCGCACCACCGGGCTCCCCGCCGCCACCGGTGACGTCGGCAACTGGACGGAAACGCTCGGTGTCTGGTCGCTAGTCCTCGAAGGGGCGGTCGTGGCCCTCTCCGCCGCCGCCCTCAGTGGACCAGCTCGACCGCGTCACCCTGGATCCGGATCGTGACCCGGGCCGCGTTGTCGTCGTAGCTGATCTCGTGGACGGTCCGGGCCGGGTTGGCCACCGTCTCGAGGACGTACACGCCGTCCGGGACGCCGGAGACCTCGATGTACTGGTCGGCCAGGAACCAGTTGTAGACGTCGGCCCAGCCGACCGAGATGCCGTTGACCATGTAGGTCCCGTGCGAGTCGTGCTCGGTGGCGGTGTTGCAGCGCGGGAAGTAGTACGTGCGGGCCGCTTCCCCTTTGTAGGCAACGCCTGTCGGGTCGGCGCCGAAGCGGGTGTCCTCGACGTCGATCATGCAGAACCCGTTCTTGCGGCCCTCCCGGATCTTCTCCAGCGTCCCGTCCGGGCGGGGCCGGTAGAGGAACGCCTGGCCGAAGTTCTTGTAATGGAAATGGGCGTGGACGGGGTGGAAGACGTAGCTGTCCACCGTCACCTCGGTGAACGTCCCGTTACTGGCGAAGATCCGTTGCCGGAGCTGCTGGTCGGTGGCCAGGCCCTCCATCCGGTAGCGCAGCTCGAAGGGCCCGTCGCCGATGTTGGCGATCACCTGGTCGAAGCGCAGGCAGCGGCGGGCTCCCTGTTCGGCAACCTCTTCCGGATAGCA
Source organism: Actinomycetota bacterium (assembly GCA_030838815.1). Classification (GTDB taxonomy): domain Bacteria; phylum Actinomycetota; class Acidimicrobiia; order IMCC26256; family BP-133; genus BP-133. The sequence continues at coordinate 3,948 of JAUZEX010000827.1, read as the reverse complement.
GCTGGGCGTGCCGTCCTGCTTGTGGTCGACGTAGTAGGCCCCCGTCCGGAGGTGGGGGTGGCGGACGGGCAGGGTGACGAGGTTGGGTAGCAGCGGACGGGCCGGTTCGGCCGCCGGGTCCCGCTCCACCTCGGCGAAGCCCCGGTAGTCCATCGGGCCGTTGACGACCCGGGGCACGACGACGACGCGGTAGCGCCCGTTGGCCGTGTCGTGGAGCCGGACGGATTCCCCGGTGGAGGCGATGGCACCGTCGGAGCGCCCGGCCAATGACCCGTCGGGCCCGTAGACGTAGAGGTCGAGGTCGTTCTCCTCGTCGGGCCAGGCGACGGCGATCTGTACCCCACCCGGGTCGCCGTCCCACACGCCGGCCGGCAACGCCACGTCGAGCCCGAACTCGTCGCACGCCAGACGGCCGCAGGAACCCGGCACGCCGTAGAGGCGTGGCTCCGACGGCGCCGCCTGGTCGCGGAACGCCCCGTCCCACGCCGCCGTGGCCGCCGTCCCGGCGAGGACCCCGGCGCCGTCCGTCCGTCCCCCGGCGCGGGCCGCCCCGGCCTGCACCAGGGACCCCGCGAGGACGATCACCAGCCCCAGCCGGAGGCCGGCCCGTTCGCGCCGCCGCTGCCTGCCCATTGTGTGCTCCCGCCCGTCACCGGGATTCTCGACGACAGCCCCACCGCCTGTCCATCGACTTCGGCGTCTGGTCGGGGCCTCGACTTGCGAAACTTGAGCAAATTCTTACGTAGCGCTTGAGACTCCCGGGTACCGGACCGCCTGCAACCAAAACTGCCTTCGGCGACGGCGCCGGAGGAAGGAGGGGATTTGCATGCGCAAAGTACTCACCGTCGTTGCGGCCGTGGCCATGGTCGCGGCTCTGGGAACACCGGCCTTCGCCGATACCGCCCGCGGCCAGCCGGGGCCGCGAGTCATGGCGGACCGGGATCGCGGCGGCCACCGTGATGACCGCGCTGGCAGGGGGGATCGCCGCGGTGGCCGGGACGATCGCGGCGGCTTCCACCGCGATCGCGACGATCGCGGTGGCTTCCACCGCGACGGTGACGACCACGACCGGTACCGCCGCCACTACGACGATGACGACTACTACAGGTACTACTACAGCTCTCCCCCGCCCTATGACCCGTACTACTGGGGTTCCTACTGCAACTACGCCTACTACTACGACCGGTACTACTTCGTGCGGTACTGCGACGGCTATTAGAGGCTCGACCAGGAGGGACCGGCCCCGGGCCGGTCCCTCAGTTCCCTGATCGACCGAGGCGGAGACCTACCGGGAATCGAAGGCCGGGGGGAGACAGTCTTCCCAGGCGGCGCGGCCCAGCTCGGCCAGATCGATGACGGGCCGGGGCTCGCCGGGCGGGTCGGCGGTGGCGGCCCGCCAGAGGTCGAGATGGACCCGGTCGCAGAACAGGTCGGCGGTGGCGCAGAAGTCCCGCAGGACGTGCTCGCAGTCGCCGGGCGGTAACCAGCCCCAGGCGTCGCCCTCGGGGACGCCGTCCACGAGCGCGACCCGGAGTTCGGCGCCGCAGAACCCGCAGGTCGTCACCGCCGTGGCGCACCACCGGAGCGCGGCGGGGATCGCCACGGCATCGAAGGCGCACCAGGTCGAGATCCTGGCCAGAAAGGACGCCCCCGAACCCGCGGGCAGTTCCCCTCGGGAACCTGCGGGCCGCTCGACGGGCGAATCTGCGGCCAGCTCCCCCGGCGAACCTGCGGCCAGCTCCCGGGCCCAGGCCGCGGCCGGTTCGACGGCCGAAGCTGGGGCCCGTTCGATGGCCGAAGCGGCCGCCCGTTCGACGGAGTGTCGCGTCGGGCGGCTCGTCACGCCGGCGATGCCGTCGAGCCGGCCGTCAGGAGTCGTCGTCGCCCGGCCGGCCGCCACCAGCGCCGCGATCACCGACGCAGCCGCGTCCTCCGGGACGCCGGCCGCCGCCGCCAGTTCGGCGACGGTGTGACAACGCCCGCCGAGCAGGGCGGCGAAGCCGGCCTGGCGTACCGCCCGTTCGAGCCCGGGGTCGCTCAAACCCAGTCGGGGCCGATCCGGGTGCAGCTGGCCAGATGGTGGCAGTGGTCGGTGGCCAGCTGGCGGGCGGCGGCCACCACGGCGGCGACGCGCCGGTCGCGGATGGAGTAGGTGGCGGTCCGGCCCCAACGCTCGGCCTCCACGAACCCGCACCACCGCAGGCAGGCCAGGTGGTTCGAGACGCGGCTCGGCGAACAGCCGAGCCGCTCGATGAGCTCCGCCACGGTGCGGGGCCGCTCCAGCAGCAACTCGATGATGCCGAGACGGGTCGGGTTGCCCAGGACCCGGAAGAGTCGGGCCGAAGCCAGGTCGAGCTCGGGGACCGCCGGAGCGGCCGTGGCTGTCGGTGGCGTCATGGGAGGCGAGGTTAGGGGAAGACCCGCGGCGGAGCCTCCCGGGAGAACCCAACAGGAAAACCGGGGCGGTTGGTACGGTCCCCCGCCGCACCCCGACGACCCGCGCCCGGAGGCAGTTCCGCCGATGCACCTCACGACCCGTCTCCGCACCCCGCTCCTCGTCCTCGCCGCGGTCGGGCTCGCCTCCGCCGCCGGCCCGGGCGGCACCCGGCCCCGTCCGGCCGGCGCCAGCCTCCGCCAGGAAGAGGCGGCGATGCCGGGCACCGGCGTCGGCATGTACACCGACGACTCCGTCGCCCATCAGGTCTCGAGCTTCACGATCAACCCGAAGATGGTGAGCTGCGGCGTGGGCACCCTGGCCGCCGGCGGCGACTCGTCGGGCCCGTTCGCCATGCTGATGTACTCCACCCGGATTGACACCTACGCCGTCGACGCCGACGCCGGCGAGATCCGGGCCACCGGCCGCATGCGATCGATCACCAAGGTCGGCGGCGCCGTGGTCGAGGACGCCGAGCACGACTTCCTGGCCATCGCCGCCTCCACCGTGCGCCACGGCGGGTTCGAGGACGCCGTCCACGCCGGCGGCGACCGCTTCGACGTCCACTTCTCGACGCCGTTCTGGGACCACTACAACCCCATGTGCTCCCCGTCTGTGGTGGCCGCCGGGAAGTGCCGGTTCGGCGGCGAGCTCCTCCTCGGCCACATCTTCATGCCGCACTAGTCGCCGATGAGGACGGGCCGGCGGCTCCTCCTGGGCCTCGCGCTGACACTCACGGCGGGGACGCCTGCGCTCCCGCCGGCCCACGCCCGCGCCGCCGAGCCGGCCTCCATCCGGCGTTCATCTACCGGCGATGGAGCGGATAACGAACGCCGGTTGGACGGGCACCCGTCCGGCACCGCAACTGGCGTTCATCTACCGGGGATGGAGCGGAAATCGAACGCCGGAATGCTGGGGCTCGGGGCGGTGGCCGGCCCGTCGGCGGCGGAACCAGGGTCTGCGTTGGCGGGTCCGTCGGCGGCGGAACCAGGGTCTCCGGCGGCCGCCGCGCCGGTCGGGGTCAACCCTGTCCTCCGTTGGAATGGCGCCCTGCTGGACACCATCCGGGCGATGAAGACGCCGCCGACCATCGGCGCCCGGGCGCTGGCGATCGCCAACACCTGCATGTACGACGCCTGGGCCGCCTATGACCCGGCGGCGAACGGGACCCGGCTCGGCGCCACCCTCCGCCGTCCGCCCGAGGAGCGCACGCCCGAAGCGAAGAACGAGGCCATGAGCCGGGCCGCCCGCCTGGCCCTGGCCGATCTCTTCCCGGCGTCCGCCGCCCGGTTCGACGCCCTGCTGGCCGGCGAGGGCTACGACCCGGCCGAACCACCGGCCGAGGGAAGCCCGGCCGGGGTGGCGCTGCGGGCCTGCCGGGCCGTCCTCGACTTCCGCCACCACGACGGCGCCAACCAGCTCGGCGACGAGCCGGGCACGATCGGCGGCCCGTACTCCGACTACACCGGCTACCGGGCGGCCAACGGCCCCGACCGCCTCTCCGACCCCGACCG
>JAUZEX010000814.1 GCA_030838815.1 Actinomycetota bacterium | reverse complement strand
TCCATCATCGGCGCGCCGGGCATCCCCCCTGAACCGGCCCGCCCCAACCGGCGTTCGTTTTCCGCTGTATCCCGGCAAAAGAACGCCAGAACGGGGGGCTTCTGAACCGGCGTTCGTTTTCCGCTCTATCCCGGCAAAAGAACGCCAGAACGGAGCGGTCAGCGGCCTGTCCAGACCGGGGGACGGCGTTCCCGGAAGGCCCGGGGGCCCTCCTGGGCGTCTTCGCTCAGGTAGGCGGGTTCGAAGAGGCGGTCGCCTTCGGCCAGGGCCGCCGTCCAGCCCACCTCGGCGGCGGCATAGACCATCGCCTTGCCGGCCCGGACGGACAAGGGGGCGTTGGCGGCGATGGTGGCCGCCATCTGCCGGGCGGCGGCCCGGAGCTCCGGACCGGGCACGACCTTGTTCACCAGGCCGACCTCGTAGGCCCGCTGGGCGGAGATCGGTTCGGCCGTCACCAGGAGTTCCATGGCCACCCGGGGCGGGATCAGCCACGGCAGCGGCGCACCCCAGGGCGCCCCCCGGCCCCAGCGGGCCTCGGTGATCCCGAACCGGGCGTGGTCGGCGGCGAGGCACAGGTCGCACATCTGGGCCAGCAGGAACCCGCCGCCGTAGGCGACGCCGTTGACGGCGGCGATGACGGGCTTGTCGACCTGGATGGTGCGGTTGAGATAGGGGATGAAATCGGGCGGCGGCACCTTGAGCTGCGTCTCGGCCATCTCCTTCAGGTCGCCGCCGGCCGAGAAGGCCTTGTCGCCGGCGCCGGTGAGGACGAGGACCTTGGCCGTCTCGTCGTCCCGGAACCGGGTGAAGCCGTCGCGGATCCCGTCCCGCAGATCCTTGGACAGGGCGTTGTGGGCCTCGGGCCGGTTCATGGTCAGCCAGGCCACGCCGTCGTCGACCTCATACAACGTGATTCGGCGCTCGCTCACCGTACGACGACCGCGTCGGACGGGTACTCACCGGCGGTCAGGCGTTCGCGCAGCACGTACTTCTGGATCTTGCCCGAGGCCGTGGTGGGGAACTGATCGACCACCACCCACGTCCGGGGAGTCTTGAAGGCGGCCATGTGCTCCCGGCAGAAGTCGAACAGGTCGGCCACCTCGACGGCGGCTCCGGCCGACGGCCGGATGAAGGCGGCGACCGTCTCGCCCCAGCGGTCGTCGGGGATCCCGACCACGGCGACGTCGGCCACGGCCGGGTGCCCGAAGAGGAGGGCCTCGATCTCCCGGGGGTAGATGTTCTCCCCGCCCCGGATGATCATGTCCTTCACCCGGCCGGCGATGCGGCAGTAGCCCCGCTCGTCCATCGTCCCGAGGTCCCCGGTGCGGAGCCAGCCGTCGGCGCTGATGGCCGCCGCGGTCGCCTCCGGCATCTCGAAGTAGCCCTGCATCACGAGATAGCCCCGGGTGCAGATTTCACCCACCTCGCCGATCGGCACGACCTCGTCGCTGCCCACGGACCGGATCGACACCTCGGTCTGGGGGAGGGGCCGGCCGAGCGTGCCGGCGGTGTCCTCCGGGGCGTCGGTCGGGAACGTCTGGGTGATCACCGGGCCCGACTCAGTCTGGCCGAAGACGATGTCGAACGTGACGCCCATCTCCTTCTCGACCCGACGGACCAGATCGGCGGGGACGGTGGCGCCTCCCGACACCACCCGCCGCAGATTCCGCAGGTCGCGCTGGCCGAACGCCGGGTGCTCCAGGCAGGCCAGCAGCATCGTCGGCACCAGCAGCGTGGCCGACCCTCCCTCCTGCTCGACGAGGTCGAAGAAGAGCGCCGGGTCGAACCAGGGGGCGATCACGATCCTCCCCCGGGCCTGGACCGGCCCCAGCGTGGCCACCACGCAGCCGGCGGTGTGGAACATCGGCATCGGGTTCACCCAGGCGTCGTCAGGGCCGAAGTCGAGACGCCCCATGCAGAGGCGGGCGTTGTTGGTGATCGCCCGGTGGGCCAGCCGGGCCCCCTTGGGGAAGCCGGTGGTCCCCGACGTGTACTGGATCTGGACCGGATCGTCGGGCGTGACGTCGGGCAGGGTGCCGCCGGCGGCGGCGAAGGCGTCACCCGAGGCGAGGAACTCCTCGAAGCCGGTCAGGTCGACGACCTCCCGCAGCGCGGGCAGCTCGCCCCGCACCGACGCCAGGGTGGCGGCCATCGGGTTGCCCCGGAACTCCGGCACCATGAGGAGCCCCGACGAGTTCGACTGGGTCAGTACGTAGCGCACCTCGGCCGGCTTGTAGGCCGGGTTGACGGTGACGAGTGTCACGCCGGCCAGCGCGGCGGCGAACTCGACCACGACCCACTCCGGGATGTTGGGCGCCCAGATGGCGACCTGCTCGCCCGGTTCGAACCGGCTCCGCAGGGCGAAGGCGGCCCGCTCCGCGCTGTCCAGCAGCTCGGCGTAGGTCCAGCGTCTCCGGGCCGACGGGTCCGGTGCGCCCTCCACCAGCGCCACCGCGTCGGGCACCGCGGCGGCGGCCTCCCGCAGGACGCCGCCGACGGTCGTGTCGAGGACGGGCTCCGAGGTGTCGGGCGGGAAATGCGAAGTGGTGAGCGCCATGGCCGCCAGCATTCCACGACTGGCCGGTCACTACCCGGCGGAAGAACCCGCCGCTCGCATCCTGCGCTTCTCCGTCGCGCAATGCGCGACGGAGGAGCGCAGGTTGGTCGCCGTCGGCGAGGGGGGAGCCAGGTTGCCGGGGGCGGGGGTGCAATGATCCGGCGATGAAGATGCTCTCGCGGGTGCTCATGCTGGTGGGGGCGGCGGCGGTGCTCGGGTCGGTGACCGTGCCGTGGGTCACGGTCAAGGGCGCGCTGGTCGGCTCCCTCCACCTCGACCTCCTCGGCGCCAAGGCATCGCCGCTGAGCAGGACGGTGTCCGGCACGGACACGAAGGCTTGGCCCATCGTGGCCGCCGTCGGGGCGGTCGTCGCGGTGCTGGCCCTGCTCGGCCTGGCCCGCAAGCTGTTGCTGCTCCTCGGGCTGCTGACGACGCTGGCGGGCGGCGGCCTCCTCTATTACGTCATGCACGTGGTCGACATCGAGACCAAGGGCGACACGATCAAGAACACCCTGGCCCACGCCACCATCGACAGCTCGGCCGGCGCCGGCCCGATCCTTCTGCTGGCTGGCGGGGTCTGCATTTTGATCGGCGCTCTCGTGCCCTGAGAAGGCTCAGGCGGACGGGTACGGGCCTTCGTCGACGCCGGCGGCCAGCCAGCCGAGGAGGGCCCGCAGCTCCTCGTAGGCGGCCAGGCGGGCCTCGTCCGTGCCGGCCACCTCGGCCCGGGCCACGGGTTCGCCGAGGCGGCGCACCCAGGCCGGACCGAGCTCCAGCAAGGCATCGCTCCCGGCACTCGTCCACTTCACCAGCGCGTGGCGGCAGACGGCGCCCAGCGGGAGACCGACGAAGGCGGCCAGGTTCCGCAGGGTCGGGAGCGGGTCGACGAGCGTTCCGGCGGCCACGTCCCGCTTGAAGTTGGCGTGGGGATCGGAGGCCGCGACCGGGCCCGTCCACCGCTCGAGGACCACGACGTCGGGCCGGTCGGGCCCATCAGCATCGGACCGGGGCTGGCTCATCCGACCAGTCTGGCCGCGGCCCGCCGTGGGTATGAACGGGGGCGTGTCCCCCGGGGCCAACGCGGCCATGATCAGCCAGGCGGCCAAGAACCTGCTGGCGGCGCTCCCGCCGGAGCAGCGTCAGACGATGGTCTTCCCGTTCGACGACCCCGAGCGGCGCGTCTGGCACTACACCCCCGGCCGCCGCCCCGGCGTCTCCCTGGCCGAGATGGACCGGGAGGCGGCCAAGGCCGTCCACCAGCTCCTGAGCCGCGTCGTCTCCCCCCCGACCCACACCCGGGTGGCAGCCATCACCGGCCTGGAGGACGTACTGGACGAGAGCGAGGGCGGCCGGATGGGCCGTCACGCCGGCGACTACTGGACGGCTGTGTTCGGCGACCCCGGCGGCGACTGCTGGGCCTGGCGGTTCGAGGGCCATCACGTGTCGATCAATGTCACGGTGGTCGAGGGGGAGGTCTCGGCCACGCCCTGGTTCCTCGGTGCCAACCCGGCCACCGTCACCGACGACGGCGGGCGCACGGTCTCCCGGCCGCTGGCGCCGGAGGAGGACCTGGCCGTCGCCCTCGCGGCCTCGCTCGACGCCGGCCAGCAGGGCCGGGCGGTGATCAGCGGGGAGGCGCCGCCCGACATCCTGAGCGGTGAGGCCGCCGATGTCACCGACATCATGGCCGGGCTGGGCCGGGGGGGCGTGCCGGCGGCGGCGTTGCGGCCCGATCAGGTGACCCTGCTGCGGGCCCTGGCCACCGTGTATGTCGGCCGCCTGGAGCAGGGCCTGGCCGAGCCGCACCTGGCCCGACTCGACCAGGACCTGTCGTCGTTCCGCTTCGCCTGGGCCGGCATCACCCGGACGACCCCCGGGCAGCCCCGCTACTACCGGCTCGAGGGCCCCCGCTTCCTGGTCGAGTTCGACAACCGCCAGAACGGCGCCAACCACGTCCACACGGTGTGGCGCGACCCCGGCGGGGACTTCGGCGCCCGGCTGCTCCCCTAACGGCCCGCGGGCCTATTGTGGCACCCGTGCCAGACGGGGAGCCGACCCTGAGGGAATCGATCCAGGGGGAACCAACACGGTGAGAAAGCGGGACCGGGTGCTCGAGGTGGCCGGTGTCCTCGGCGACCTCATGGCCGGGGAGGCGAAGCTGCGCTGGCAGCGGAGCCGCAACGGCCTGGCCGACCCCGAGGACTTCGAGCGGGAGCGGGCCCGGGCCCTCCGCCAGGCGCTCGAGCAGCTCGGCCCTCTCTACATCAAGGTCGGCCAGGTCCTCTCCACCCGGCCCGATCTCGTGTCCCAGACGGTGATCGACGCCCTGCAGGACCTTCACGAGCAGGTCATGGTCCGCCCGTTCTCGGAGTTCGAGCCCGTTCTCGAACGGAACCTCGGCGCTCACTGGCGTTACCGCTTCAAGGAGATCGACACCGAGGTCCCGCTCGGGGCGGCGTCGATCGCCCAGGTCTACCGGGCGGTGCAGAACGACGGGCTCGAGGTCGTCCTCAAGGTGCAGCGGCCCGGGGTGGCGGCCGGGACCCGCCTCGACATGGAGATCCTGGCCCAGGCCGTGAAGCTGGTCGTGAAGCGGGCGCCGACGATCGAGGAGATCTTCCAGCCCGAGGCGATGCTCGAGGTCATCTTCGGCGCCATGCGACCGGAGATCGACTTCACCGCCGAAGCGGCGAACATGGAGGACTTCCGGGAGATGCTCGAGCAGTTCGACCATCTCGCCGTGCCCGAGGTGCTCGACGTCACCAAAGAGGTCCTCATCATGACCAAGGCTCCCGGGGTGTCGATCCGGGAGTGCAACGTCGACGACTTCTCCTCCAAGGAGCGGGAGCTGATCGGGCGCGACCTGTGCGCCATGCTGTTCCACGGCTTCATGGTGGACGGGCTGTTCCACGCCGATCCCCATCCCGGCAACGTGTTCGTGGCCCCCGGCGAGCCGGCCACGGTCATCGACTTCGGGATGGTCGGCCGCATCGACCGGCGGATGGCGCTCGGCTACACCCGGTTCATGATGGCCACGGCGCTCAACGACGGCGAGGCGGCCGGTCGCGCCGCGCTGGAGATGGGCACGCTCACGTCGAGGGCCAACATCGCCGGCTTCCTGTCCGACATGCAGCGCTACATCCCGACGATGGCCCACCAGTCGCTGGGCAACATGGAGTTCGGCAACGATTTCAACCAGTTCCTCGTGTTCTGCACGAAGCGGGGAATCGCCGTCAACCCGTCCATCGCCCTGTTCGGCAAGGCCACCGCCAACATCGAGGGGACGCTGCGCCGCTTCGCCCCCGAGCTGACGCCGTTCGACGTCTTCCGCGACACCATGGGCGACATCATCAAGGACCAGGCCAAGCAGCTCGTCGAGCAGGAGGAGCTGCTCCGCATCGCCAACGAGGCGTTCTTCGCCAGCCGGTCGATCCCCGAGCAGGTGCGCTATCTGGCCCAGGCGGTGGTCAACGGGCAGTACGTGCTGCGCATCCGCGACGACTCGGCGGTCATCCACGAGGAGCGGGAGGACGCCCGGGCCCGGGCCCTGCGCCGCACGCTCGTCGGGGTCGCCGGCGCCGTCCTCTGGTATGACCATCGGCGGCGGCGACCCCCGAGCTGATTCTCGGCCGGCGTTACTTCCGCTCGGCCACCAGCCGGTCGAGCTTGGCGTTGAGGTCGGCGACCGCCTGCTTCAGGTCGGCGATGTCGCCCGACAGCTCGCCTTCCTGGGTCTCGTCCCGGAAGCGCTCGATGCCGTCGTCGACGAGATCCTTGGTCTCGTCGAGGACGGTCTGCCACCAGTCGAGCACACCCTTCCGGGCGCTGCGCCGCTTGGCCATGGCTGGAGTTCCTTTCGGGAGGGTCAGGGTGTCGTCTTGGCCGCCGGCTTCGTCGTCGCCGTCAGGGCGTCGAGCTTGGCCGACAGATCGACGATGGACCGCTTCAGGTCGGAGACCTCCTTGGCGAGGTCGTCGTCGTCATCGTCGTCGTCCCGCAGGCGGTCAAGACTGTCATCGACGAGGTCTTTCGTCTCGTCGAGGACGTTCTGCCACCAGTCGAGGACATTCTTGCGCTTGGACCTGCGGGCCATCCGCTCCCCTTTTCCGGTCAAAGTGTTCAACAGATGATGAATCGGTTGCTCAACATATGTTGAACGGAACCGGCCGTCAAGGGCAGGCAGGCCGTAGAGTTCCGGCCTGTGGCCGACGCGACGCCCAGCCCGCCTGAGCCCAGCCCGCCTGAGCCCAGCCCGCCTGAGCCCGGCACCCCGGCCCGCCGGGGCCGGCGGCCCGAGGGCGACGCCCGGCGGGCCCTGATCGAGGCCGCCCAGGCGATCCTGGCCGCCCGTCCGGCCGGGAAGCTCACGGTGCGCGAGGTGGCGTCGCGGGCCGGGTGCGACGTCGCCCTCGTCAACTACTACTTCGGCAGCAAGGAGGGGCTGCTGACCGCGGCGCTGGAGGACGCTCTGGCCGAGCTGCGGGAGGTGCTCGAGACCTACACCCGCCGCGAGGGCACGTTCGAGGAGCAGGTGCGGCGGATGGTCCGGGAGCCGATCCTGGCCCTGGGGGAGCGCCGCCACCTGCCCCGGATGATCATCGGCCAGATCCTGCTGGAGCGGGGCCCGCAGGCCGACCGGTGGATCGCCACCCTCGGGATGTCCCAGCTCCAGGCGGTGGGCGACATCGTGGAGGACGGAATCCGCTCCGGGGCCTTCCGGGCCGTCGATGCCCGGGCCCTCGTCTACTCGTTCTCCGCCATCCCGGCCTTCTTCTTCCTCATGGCGCCGGTCATCGAGCGGATCCTGGGCGAGGAGGCGGTCAGCCAGGAAGCGGTGGAGAGCTTCGCCGACGCCGTGAGCGACCTCGTCCTCCACGGGCTGCTGGCGCCGGTGCCCGAACCGGAGAAGTGACGCGAACCGGGCCGAAGGCCGCATCGGCCGCAGGTCTGTCGCGCTGAGGCCGGACGGCCGGCCCGGGCCCGTCACACGGGTCCTGAGGCTGCGTTAGGGGATCGACGGCGCAAGCCGTTTGTGACAGCAACCCCCCGTCCACCGAAGCAGAAGATAGAGCGCAGTTGTTCTCCCCCCAGTCCCGGGTGACCGGCCTGGTGCCCCCGGCCGGACACCCGGGGCCCCGCTCTTTCTTCTGGTGTCAGCCAGGAGTCTGTCGTGCCCCGTCGTGCCCGCGCCGCCGCTCTGCTGCTCGCCGTCGCCACTGCTGCGACGGCTTTCGTGCTCCCCGGGCATCCGGCCGAGGCCGTGGCCTCGCCCACGCCGACGCCGTCGTGGGTCGCCAACGGCGACGTCCACGCCGTCCTCGAGGCCGGGGGTCGCACCTACCTGGGCGGCACGTTCGATCAGGTCGGGCCCAACACCGGATTCGGCGTGCAGCTCGACGCCGCCACCGGCACCCTCCCGACGAGCTTCGCCAAGGTCGACGGCCACGTGTACGTGACGGTGCCGGACGGCAAAGGCGGCTGGTACATCGGCGGGGACTTCGTCCACGTCACCACCGACGCCGACGGCACGAAGTCGAAGCACAACGGCGCCCAGATCAAGGCCGACGGGACGCTCGGCAACTGGAACCCCAACACCGACCTGCCGATCCGGGCGATCGTCCCCGACCCCTCCGGGGCCCGCATCTACGTCGGCGGCGAGTTCACCACGATGCGGAGCAATCCGCCCGTTGCCGTCAACGGGTTGGCGGTCACGGCCACCAATGGTGCGCCGCTGCCCTTCGCCGCGGTCGGGCTCGGCCAGCGGGTCGACTCGCTGGCGCTGTCGGCCGACGGCGGCCGGCTGTACGTCGGCGGGACGTTCAGCACCATCGGCGGGATCAGCCGGTCCGGCCTCGCCGCCGTCGACACCGCCACCGGCGCCGTCGACGCGACCTGGAACCCCGCCCCCGACACCGTCGCCGCCACCGACACCACGCCGGGCAAGACGGTCGCGGCCCTGGCCACGGCCAGCGACGGCCGCGTCTTCGTCGGCGGCAACTTCACGCACCTCGGCACGACCGCCGTCACCGGGCTTGCCGTCGTCAGCCCGACCGGCACCGGCGCCCCCGATGCGGCCTGGACCGTCGGCGCCGACGGGCCGGTCGAGAGCCTCCTCATGACGCCCGACCGGCAGCGGGTCTTCGTCGGCGGCGGGTTCGCCACCCTCGGCGGGCAGCCCCGCAGCCGCCTGGCCGCCGTGGCCACCGCCGGCAGCGGCTCGGTCGACGGCGCCTTCAACCCCGGCGCCGACGGCGACGTCCTCGGCTTCAGCCTCTCCGCCGACGGTTCCCGCCTCTACGCCGCCGGCGCCTTCTCCACCATCGGTGGGGCCAACCGCCGCTTCCTGGCCGCCCTGAACGCCTCTTCGGGTTTGGTCGACACCGCTTTCGACGCCCGGGCGGCGTCCACCGTGCACGCGGTTTCCACGCAGCCGGCCGGGACCCAGATCTTCGCCGGCGGGGAGTTCAGCAGCGTCAACGGCGTCGCCCGCCTGAACGTGGCCGCCCTCGACGGCAACGGCGTCCTCGACCAGAACTTCGTGGCCAACACCGACGGCGAGGTCGACGCCTTCGCCTCCGACGCCGGGCAGCTCTACATCGGAGGCATCTTCACCCACGTCAACGGTGTCTCCGAGGTCCGCCTGGCCCGCCTCAACGCCGCCACCGGCACCGTCGACACGACGTTCCGGGCCTCGCCCAGTGCCGCCGTCAACTCCCTGGCGCTGTCCAGCAACCGCCTCTTCGTCGGCGGGGCGTTCGTCTCCATCAGCGGCGTCGCCCGCAACAACCTGGCCAGCGTCAACACCGCGGCCGGGCTCGTCGAGGACTGGAACCCCAACGTCGACGACTATGTCGCCACCCTGGGGCTCTCACCCGACCAGGCGACGGTCTACATCGCCGGCAACTTCACCAGGGTCGGCAGCCTGAACCGCTCCAAGGCGGCCGCGGTCGACGTGACCACCGGTGTGGCCACCTCCTGGAAGCCGGTGCCGCAGGCCATGGTGGTCCAGCTGGCCGTCGCCGCCGACGGCAGCAAGGTGTTCCTCGCCGAGCGGGGCAGCTCCAAGGACGGGAACCGCCTGCAGGCCTACAGCACGGCCGGGACCGGCCCCCTGGTCTGGGAGCACCGGGCCGACGGCGACTTCCAGGCCGTGGCGGTCAGCTCGGCGCTGGTCTACGCCGGTGGCCACTTCACCACCGTCGAAGGGCAGGCCCACGTCCACCTCGTGGCCTTCGACCCGGCCAATGGCACCATCCAGGCCTGGGCCCCCTACGTGGCGGGCGGCTTCGGCCACGGCGTCTTCGACATCGAGGTGAGTGCTTCGGCGGTGACGGTCGGCGGCGACTTCGAACGGTCCGGTGACGCCACGGTGACCGTGGTGGCCCAGGGCGTCGTCCGCTTCGGCAACGCCGGTGATCCGCCCCCCACCACGACGACGCTGCCCCCGGGCGTGACGCCGACCACCACGGCCACGACCGCTCCGCCCACAACGCAGCCTCCGGCCACCCAGCCCCCGACCACGCAACCGGGTTCGGGCAGTGGCAACGGTGGCGGTGGCAACGGTGGCGGCGGGAACGGCGGCCCGTCCGTCGGGCCCGCCGCAGTCAAGGCCGGCTACTGGATGGTCGGTTCCGACGGCGCCGTCTACAACTTCGGTGACGCCGGCGCCTACGGCGGTGCCAGCCCGGCCGCCGGCAGCAGCGCCGTCGACCTCGAGCCGACGCCGAGCGGCAACGGCTACTGGGTGGTGACCGACAAGGGCGTGGTCACGACCCGGGGCGACGCCGTCTCCTTCGGGGCGCCGGCCGCCGCCGGCCTGGCCAAGGGCGAGACCGTCACCAGCCTGTCGGCCACGCCGACCGGTCGGGGTTACTGGATCTTCACCAACAAGGGCCGGGTCATGAACTTCGGCGACGCCGCCTTCTACGGTGACATGTCGAAGGTCACCCTCAACGGGCCCGTCCTCGACTCGATCCCGACGACGACCGGCAAGGGTTATTACATGGTGGCCAGCGACGGCGGCATCTTCGCCTTCGGCGACGCCAAGTTCTTCGGCTCCATGGGCGGCAAGACGCTCGCCGCCCCGGTGCAGTCGCTGGTGCCCGACGGCGACGGCACCGGCTACTGGCTGGTG
>JAUZEX010000764.1 GCA_030838815.1 Actinomycetota bacterium | reverse complement strand
AAGGCGGACAGGATCCCGATCCCGCCGTGGGCCACGTTCAGCACGTTCGTCGTCCGGTAGACGAGCACCATGCCGATGGCGATGAACCCGTAGGTCGCACCGAGGATCACGCCGATGACGAGCATCTGGACGAGTTTTTCCATGGTCGGAGTCGCTGCCCTCTGGTCTGGTCGGTGGCGGTCAGGGGAGCTGCTGGGCGAGAGGAGATGCGCCTCCTCAGCAGGGCTTGCTCCACTTGTCCTCGACCGGACCGCTGACGAACTTCCAGCGGGAGCCCTCGCCCTTGTCGACCGCGTCCCTCGCCCGTTTGTCGGACGACTTGGCGGCATCGGGATCCTTGGCGATCTTGACGAAATAGGTCGTGTGGTTCCCGCGGTGGTCGCACTGATAGTTGAGCCGGGCACCGAGGCCGAGGTCGTAGCTCTTGGTGCCGTCGAGGATGTCTTTGACGCCCTTCCGGGTGACATTGGCCCCGAGGCGCTTCATGGCGTCGATCAGCAGCGAGCCGCCCATGTAGGCGCCCTTCGTGAAGCTGGAGTGCTGGATGTTCGGGTAGTACTTCGTCACCACGGCGCTGTACTTGGCGTAGCCGGGGTCCTGGTCGCCCCGGGCCTCGCCGATGTCGTTGGGGGTGTAGTTCTGCGTGGAGACGGAGCCTTCGGCCCAGGGTCCAGCGAGGCCGGGGATGGCGTTGAAGGGCAGCGAAGCCGGGCCCTGGAAGCCCTTCGGCGGCTTGTAGCCCTGCGCCTGGGCCTCCCGGACCATCTTGACCCACAGCCCGGGCTCGCCGTTGAAAGTGATGAGATCCACGTTGGCCGCCCGGCACTTGGCGATGAACGCCGCCGTACCGGGGTCGTCGAAGGACCCCGCCTGCTCGACGACGACCTTGGCGCCGAGCGACTCGATGTAGCGCTTGTACGAGTCGCGGTAGGCCCGGGCGAACGGCGCGTCGAAGTAGAGGATCCCGACGGTCTTGACGTTCTGTTCCTTGACCGCGTACTCGGCCAGGGCATAGCCGTCAACGACGCTGCTGTTGCCCGCCGGCCACGACCACTGCCGTCCATACTGCGCGTCGCCGAAGCCGTCGGAACCCACGTTGGGGATGCCGATCTGGTCGGCGTAGGGAGCCAGGAGGTCGGTCGTGGCCGTGGTCATGACCGCACTGAAGGCGAAGATCTTCTCCCGCTCCACGAGGTCGCGGGCGGCGTTCATTCCCTTGGTCCCGTCCCAGGCGTCGTCCCGGACCAGGAGGTCGAGCTTGCGGCCGTTGACGCCGCCGGCGTCGTTGGCCGCCCTGACCACCGCCTGCCCGGCGTAGGAGAGGTCCGCCCCGATCCCCGAGACGGGGCCGGAGAGGATGCCGATCGTGCCGAGCTTGATCGAGGCGTCGGTCACCCCCGTGTCACTGGCGAAGTTGGCCGCGCCCGGTGCGGGCGCCGGACCAGGCTTGCCGGGCGTGGGGGACGGCACGGGGGCTCCCGGTCCTCCCCCGGGGCTGCCCGCTGGTGCAGCCGGCGCCGGCCCGGCGGCCGCCGCCCTGGGCGCCGGAGCGCCGGGCGACGGGTTGGAAGCGGCGCTCTTTGCACCGGCGCTCGGAGCGGACTGGCTGCCCGGCGCGCTCGCTGCGGAGGCGCCGCCGGGGGCGGCCAGCGCAGCCTGGGGGGCCGCGTCGGGGCCGGGCGTCGCGGGGGCGGCACCGTCCGGCGTGCCTGGCGCGGCGGTCCCCTGCGTCGCCTGAGGCGAAGGTCCCACTGAGACCTTGGGGTTGTTGTTCCCACTGCTGCAGGCTCCGGCGACCATCGCCAGCGACACGAGCACGGCGGCGAGGCGGCGTTCTACGATCATGGGCATCTTGACCATTCCTCTCCGTGGCCCGACTTCCTACCGAGCAAGCATCCGGTGTCCTGGGTCGGGGAGGTGCTGACCCGAGCGAAGTGTTGGCCCAGGCTGTGAAGCCCGCTTCGGTGTCCAGCCGCATCTTGCGCCGTTCCCGGCGCGACCCGACGCGGGACCCCCGTCCGGGATCCCGCCGACGCCTGGTGATTCCGGCGTCCTCCGGGCCACACTTTCACCCCCGTCGGCCTCTCCCCCTCATCAAATTGCGAGCGATAGCTCGCTCGCACACTTCTAGCAGTAGGGTCGATTTCCTGTCAAGCGTCCGTTCTCAGGACGTGTATCGTGATTGACGCTGTCGTCGGCTCCCCCTTAGGCTGCGAGCGAATGCTCGCTCGAAATAGGCGGAAGAAATGGAACCGTCCCTCGAAGGAGCCAGTCCGGCAAAGCCCAGTCGGCGAGCGGATCGCGTCGGCTTGCGTCGCCGGGAACTCGGGCACTTGGCCACCCAGCTCCTCCAGGAGCGCGGCTACGGCGCGCTGTCGGTCAACGAGGTGGCGGAACGCGCCTCGATGAGCATCGGGGGGCTCTACCGCTATATCAGCAAGAAGAGCGACCTCCTCGAGATGGCCATCGACGAGATCAACCTCAGCCTCTACGAGAAGATGGTCGAGACCGCCAACCTGGAACGAGGAGTGACTCCCCGGTTGATGACCGCCTTCCGGGTCTACTGGGAGACCTGTTGGGACACGGCCGGAGCGATCCTCATCGCCTACCGCGAATGGGGGTCACTGCCGGCCGAGGCGCAGCAGCGTTACCTCGAGATGGAGACCCAAGTGGCGGACTTTTTCGCCGATCTCCTCCGCGCCGGCGTCGCCAGCGGCGAGTTCCGCCCGGTCGACGATCGCCTCATGGCCCACGAGTTGATCCTCCTGGCCCACATGCGGGCCCTCAAGGGATGGGCGCTGCGGGGTCGTGACCGGGACGTCGTACTCGCGGAGCACATCACGCTCGTGCTCGCCCGCCTGCAGCCGGAGGGGATCCGGTGAGCGGCTCGACTCGAGCGGCTCCCGGCGAATCGGTCGACCTCGTCTACGACCCGACGGATCCGTCGGTGCGCCGCGATCCGCACCCCCTCTTCGCCCGGCTCCGCCGGGAAGACCCCGTCCACTGGAGCCCTAGGCTCTCCGGTTGGGTCGTCACGAGGTACGACCTGGGCCTCGAGGTCCTGTCCGGGCCCCCCCGGCTCTACTCGGCCGATCGGGTCAGCCCGTTCCATGTCCGGATGCCGGAGCCGGAACGGTCGGTGGCCTCCGAGATCATGCGCTGGCTCTCCCTCTGGCTGGTCTTTCGCGATCCCCCCGACCACACCCGGATCCGCCGGCATCTGAACCAGGTCCTGAACGTCGGCGTCGTGGAGTCGATGCGGGGTCAGATCGCCTCGATCGCCGCCACGCTCCTCGACCGGGTTGCGCCCGGCGATGCCTTCGACTTCCGCTCCGATTTCTCTCTCCAACTCCCCGGTCTCGTGGTGCTGGACCTCCTCGGGGCGCCCCGAGAGCATCTCGCCGAGGTCAAGGAGTGGTCTGACGACCTGATGCTCTTCATTGGTAGCTCCCGTGACGTGGACGACAAGTACGAGCGGGCCCGCCGGGGCGCCCGGTCGATGGCCGCGCTGTTCCGCGAGCTCATCGCCGATCGCCGCCGGGAGCCCCGGGACGACGCGCTGACGAAACTGATGAACTCCGAGATCAACGGGGAGTCGCTCACCCAGGACGACCTGATCGCCAGCATGATGGCCGTCCTCAACGGCGGCCACGAGACCACGGCGAATCTGCTCAACAACGCGCTGCTGGCCCTGGTCGCCCATCCCGACGTCGCCGGCGCGCTGCGCAAGGACCCGGCCCTCATGCCCGGCGCGGTGGAGGAGTTCCTCCGCTACGACAGCCCGGTGCTGTCCACGGCCCGGTTCCTCAAGGGCGACACCGAGTTGGGCGGTCGACAGCTCAAGGACGGCGACCGGATCTTCGTGATGCTGGTCGGCGCCAACCGCGACCCCGACGTCTTTCCGGAGCCTGACCGGCTCGACATCTGTCGCTCCCCGAACCCGCACATGGCCTTCTCCAAGGGCCCCCACTTCTGCCTGGGGGCGCCGCTCAGCCGGGTCGAGGCCGAGATCGCCTTCGATGCGATCCTCGAGCGGTACAAGACCGTCGAGATCGTCGCGCCCGTCGAGACGATCCCCTGGAACAACTCACTGGTCTCCAGGGGCCCGCAGTACCTGCCCGTCCGCCTCCGGTGAGCTTCGAGGAACGGGCTTCACCAAAACGACCACCCGGGTTTCCCGGCCGCGCAGGCCTCGTAGGCGTCCGGGTCCAAGGGCTGCAGGATCCCGGTCGTGACGGTGCTCCGCCCGTCGGGCAGGGTCTCGAGGACCCGGCAGTGGTGCTCGTCCAGCCCGCGCAGGGCCATGCGGACCTTCGGGTCGGTGACGTCGTAGTGGTCCCACTCCACCCGGGGCGGCCCGTCGTACTCGCCATGCGCGAGCCCGGCCTCGGGCGTGCCGCCGTAGAAGCCGCAGCGCATGTAGGCGGTCTGGTCGCCGAGGCGCTCCAGGTGCAGGTGCCGGACGCTGCCGTCGTCGAAAACCAGGTCGACGAGGCCCTCGGTGAACACGTGCGTGTCCTCCTCGAAGCGCAGCCGCCGTTGCACGTCGCGCACCCAGGCGGCGTGGGGGTGGGGGTCGTCGAAGGGGTAGAGCACCTTCTTACCCCAGAGCCCGACGTCGCCGAGGTCGATCCAGATCCCGCCCGTCCAGCCACCGCGGGCGACGCGGCCGCCGTTCAGCGCCGGCCCGCCGACGCCGCGGCCGATACCCCAGTGCCGGTCCCGGGTGCCGTGCGCCATGCCCGGACCCCACTCGATCCGTTCGTCGCCGACCTGCACCCAGCCCTCGACGGTGCCGAAGCCCTCGAAACCGGCGGTCACGTGCCGCTCTTCCTCGGCGACCTCCCGCCCCCACGCGGCGGCGTATTCCTGCCGGTGGCTGTCGGCGAAGGCGAGGTCATAGGAGAAACCCCAGTCGCCGGCGTCCAGGACGTGGTGCCAGCGCCGCAGACCCTCGACGATCGTCGGGCGTAGCGGCCCGTTGGCCAGGTCAGCGCGGTCCCGGCCCAACGGGCGGAAGGCGCGCACCGAGCGATGCTCACCGCGCAGGTTGACGATCGCGTAGGACTCCGCGCGTCCAAGCCGCGGATAGAAGCTGCCGCCGACGGCGAGCATCAGATCGCCGGTGTCGTCGTGCCAGACGTTCCAGTACCGGTCGTAGAACCGGGGATCCTTCGACGGCGGGTAGTCGTCGGCGATGGTGCCGGGGCCGACGTGGTAGAGCAGGTCGTCCTCGGCAGCGAGTTGATTGGTCCGGCTCACGAGGGCGTCCCGAATCGTCACGCGAGGTTGATCGGGAGCCGCGCTGGCCCGCGGGCCACCATCGAGTTCATCCACAGAATCTCCGAGACCGGCTCGGCGATCCGCTCGCCGGTGGCCGGCATCCGCCACAGGGTGGGTACGATGACCGCGTAGGCGTTCGCCCGCGCGGTCATCGGCCCGGTCATCGGGCGGGGACCGGGCGTTTCGCCATGTCGTAGCCGGGGAACCCGCCGGCGATCTCCTTTTCGAGCTCGGCGACGTAGCCGGCCATGCCGCCGAGGTAGGTCAGCGTGGTCTGCTTCTTGCCGGGCACGTTGGCGCCGAGGAACCACGGACGGTCGTCCAGTCCCTGCGGGACCAGCGTCATGTTCAGGATCATGTCGCACATCGCGGTCCAGGCTGCCCCAGCCTCGGGGGTGGACTCGACCCGCTCCGCACCCTGGGCGATGGCCTGTTCCAGGACCTTCCCGATGAACTCGACCTGCTTCTCGATGACCGGCGGGTGGCTGGCGAACGGGCCCTGCGGGCCGAGGACGGCGAACAGGTTCGGGAAGCCGGCCTGCGAGATGCCCAGGTGCAGGTTCGGGCCCTCGGCCCACTCCTCTTTGAGCGTCCGGTCCCCGACGCCGTGCACGTTCATCTTCTCCAGGGGGCCGGTCATCGCGTCGAAGCCGGTGGCGAAGATGATCACGTCGGCCTCGTACTCGGCGCCCGAGGTCAGGCGGAGCCCGGTCGGAGTGATCGCGGCGATCGGGTCCGGGCGGACGTTGACCAGCTCGACGTTCGGCCGGTTGTAGGTCTCGTAGTAGAAGTTGCCCAGCGGCGGACGCTTGCCGCCGATCGGATGCGTCTTGGGGCAGAGCAGCTCGGCGGTGGCCGGGTCCTTCACGATCGCGCGGATCTTGTTGCGCACGAACTCCGCCGCGATGTCGTTCACTCGCTGGTCGATGAGCATGTCGTCGACGGTGGTGAAGATGTAGCGGAAGCCGCCGTCCTCCCAGCCTTTCTCGAAGATCCGGATCAGGTCCGCGTCGTCGGTGATCTCGCCGCCCATGCAATTGGCCGGGTCCATCGGGAAGGCGAAGACGTGGCTGAAGGTCTGCGCGGTGATCGCGTCGTAGTCGCGCTTAAGCTCGGCGCGCTGCTCGTCGGTGAGGGCGTGGTTGCGCCCGGGCATGACGAAGTTCGGGGTCCGCTGAAAGACCGTCAGCTTCTCCACGACCGGGGCGATGGTCTGGATGACCTGCACGCCGGTCGCGCCGGTGCCGATGACCGCGACCCGCTTGCCCTCCAGCTCGACGTCGGTCTTCGGCCACAGCGAAGTCTGGTACCACTCGCCCTGGAAGTCGTCGAGGCCCGGCAGGTCGGGCTTGTAGGCCACGCCCAGCCAGCCCAGACCGGTGATCAGCCAGCGGCAGGTGACCTCCTCGCCGGTGTTGGTGCGCACGGTCCAGGTGTTGCTCGCCTCGTCGAAGAAGGCGCCGTTCACTCGCGCGTTGAAGGTGATCTCCTTGCGCATGTCGAAGCGGTCGGCGACGTGGGACATGTACTTCTGCACGTCCGGCTGGGCCGGGAAGCGCTCGGGCCAGTCCCACTCCAGGCCGAGCTCCTTGTCGAAGAAGAAGCAGTAGCCCCAGCTCTCGGTGTCGGTGCGAGCGCCCGGGTACGTGTTCCAGTACCAGGTGCCGCCGACGTCGCTGCCGGCCTCGAACACGCGCATGCTCAGCCCGAGCCGGCGCAGCTCGTGGATCGAGCGCAACCCGGCGAATCCCGCTCCGACGACGACGGCGTCGACCTGCGGCACGGGCTCTGTCTGTGCGGACATGGGCGTTTCTCCCTTTCTCTCGCAGAACGGGTCGTGGCTCACAGGTCGAGCACCAGCCGGCTGGTACGGGCCCGGGAGCAGCAGACCATGATTGTTGTGTGGTCCTCTCGCTTCTTGCCGACCAGGAAGGAGTCGCGGTGATCCGGGACGCCGCCGACGACGGCGGTCTGGCACGTGCCGCAGATGCCCTCGGCGCACGAGGTCGGCACGTACACCCCATTCCGCTCGAGTGCCGTGACGATGGCCTCGTCGGCGCCGACGGTCACGGTCAGACCGGAGCGGGCGCAGACAACCTCGAAGGCGGTGTTCTCACCGTCCAGCGCTCCCGGTCGGGGGTGGAACCGCTCGACGTGCAGCGATCCGGCCGGCCACAGGGAGCAGCGCTCCTCGACGGCGGCGATGAGCGCTTCGGGGCCACAGCAGTAGACGAGGGTCCCGGGCCGGGGGGAGGCGATCCAGGTGTCGAGATCCAGGAGCCCGAACTCGTCCTCCGGAACGATCCGCACCCGGTCGCCGAAGGGCTCGAGTTGTCCGAGAAACGCCATCGATGCCCGCCGGCGGCCCCCGTAGAGCAGGTGCCAGCCGCTGTCGCCCCGGTCGACCTGGCGGATCATCGGCAGGAGCGGCGTGATGCCGATGCCCCCTGCGATGAAGACGTACTCTTCGGCCATCACGAGCGGGAAGTTGTTCCACGGTCCGCGCACCCGCAGCCTGTCTCCTGCTTGGATCCCGGTGTGGATCCACTCGGACCCACCCCGGCTCTGGGCTTCGCGCAGCACGGCGATCGTCCAGTGGCGGCCATCCTCGGCGTCACCTCACAGCGAGTACTGGCGGATCAGGCCTCCGCCGACGACCACGTCGATGTGGGCGCCGGGGTCCCAACTCGGCAATGGACCCGCCCCCGGACCGGCGAGCCTGAGGGAGATCACCCCGTCGGCCTCCGGGGTGACCTTCTCGACCACGACGTCGAACTCGCTGGCTCGCGGCCCGTGCTCAACGACGGGGGTGACGGCGGCATCGATGGTCGGGGTGAGCTCCATGTCAGTCCCCTCCCGTCCCACACGCGTCTGCCTCCCGGGCCAGCATCCGTCGGTACAGCGCGCTGAGCTCGTCCCGGGACCGGGACCTGGTCGGGGCGTCGGCGCGAGTGTCGACCCGCAGCCGCCGGTCGACCTCGACGAGGAGGGTGTGCAACGCCTCGTTTTCGGCGGCCGGCGAAGCCGTCGTGGTGTCCAGTCGCTCGGCAAGATCCGTGTAGCCGAGCCCTCTGGTGATGCCCTCCACCGTGTGGCGCACGTCGTCGTTGTCCGAGACCAGGTACGGTGCCAGGCGGTCCCAGGCCGCCCCGACGCGCCGCAGCAGCCGGACCGACGCCTTGAGCTGGCGCTGGGCGGAAAGGTCGTCCAGCGCCGGCAGCACGTTCTCCTCCAGCGCGGTGGCCACCCCGGTCAGCAGTTCATCCGCCCTCGGCCTATGCATGGGCCAAGTCCTCGGTATCCTGCTCGACCCACTCCAGGGCCTGCTGGAGGCAGTGGGTCACCATTGTCGCCCGGTCGGCAAGGCGGATGTTCGAAGTCCGCCCCGTGGCGAAGGCATGGGCGCCGGTCAACGAGATCGTGGCGAACTTCACCTCGCTGAAGACGCGGTAGTAACGGAGCGTGGCCGCCGGGACGTCCCCACCGCCGTGGCGGGCGTAGGCGGCGAGAAAGTCGGGCAGCGACAGGAAGCGCGCCGGGCTCCACAACGGCCGGTAGACCCAGGCCAGGTCCTCGACCGGATCGCCGAGATGGGCCATCTCCCAGTCGAGCAGGGCGGTCACGCCCTCTTCCTGGTAGAGGAAGTTGCCGGGGCGCAGGTCTCCGTGGACGAGGCTGATCCGCCCCGGCTCCGGCAGATGGTCGTGGAGCCAGCCGAACAGGGATGCGAGCACGGGGTGGGGTTCGAGCCGGTGGTCGAGGAACGCCTGCTCCCAGTGGGTGACCTGGCGGGCGGCAACGTCGGCGGGAGCCGTTCCCCCCGCCCCCTCGCCGAGACCCGCCCGCTGCCAGTCGACGTCGTGCACGCCCGCCGCCACATGGGCCAGGTCCTCGATCAGGCGGGTAGTGGCCACCGGCCGGGCGTCGACGGCCCGGGCTCCGCGCAGAAGATCTCGGGCGCTGGAGGCGCCTTCGACCCACTCCAGCACGACGCAGGGGGCTCCCAGGGTGGTCCCGTCCTCGTCGGCGGCGATGGC
>JAUZEX010000722.1 GCA_030838815.1 Actinomycetota bacterium | reverse complement strand
ATTACGACCGGCGGCCGCCGGCCCGCCCCGGGCAACCGGCGCCGAGTGTCGCCGTCGTGACAGTCGCAGCGTCAAGGGAGGCAGAGAGCCCCGCGCCGTACGTCCCTAACGTCCGGAAGGTTGCACTTCATCTCGGGGGAAACGCCCGACCCCCCGGACGGCAGGGAGGCACGAAATGCAGACACTCGAGATCCGGCCGGTCACGGCGGCGGACGCCGGGAGGCTCGTCGAGCTGCACGCCCGCTGCTCCGAGGAGGCCCGCTACTTCCGCTTCCACGCCGCCAAGCCCCGGCTGCGGGCGGTGGAGGCCGACTACCTGGCCGCCGTCGACGGGCGGGGCCGGGTGGCGCTGGCCGCCACGGTCGTCGAGGACGGGGAGGAGCGGATCGTGGCCGACGCCCGCTTCGACCTCGTCGGCGACGGGGACGCCGAGGCCGCCCTCCTGATCCGGGACGACATGACCGGCCAGGGCCTCGGCCGCCTGCTCCTCGGCCGCCTGCTGGAGCTGGCCGCCGGCCTCGGTGTGCGCCGGGTGGTGCTCGACATCCTGCCCGAGAACCGGGCGATGCTGGCCCTCGCCCGGCGGGTCGGCGCCGAGCCGGCCGGATTCGACGGCCGGTCGGTCCTCTACGCGGTGGAGACCCTCCGGTGATCGCCGGTCGCCGCCGCATCCCATCCGACTACCCCGGCCATCTGGCGTCGGTGCCGCTGTTCTCCCAGTGCCACAAGGCCGAGCTGAAGAGCCTGGCCCGGCGCACCGCCGACATCACGGCCGAACCGGGCCAGGTGCTCATCCGGGAGGGCCACGGCGCCTACGACTTCTTCGTCATCGTCTCCGGCGAGGCCGAGGTCAGCCGGGGCGGCCGGGTCGCCGCCCGGCTGACGGCCGGGGACTGGTTCGGCGAGCTGGGCCTCCTCGACGCCGCCCTGCGGGATGCCACCGTCACCGCCACCACGCCGATGGAGCTGATCGTGCTGGCCCAGTGGGACTTCGAGCAGGCCCTGGAGGAGGCGCCCGGCATGACCCGGCGGCTCCTGGCCGGCATGGCGCAGCGCCTCCGGAGCCTCGACCAGCGCTCATGACGTATGCGTGGGGGGAGGCAGGTGAAGCCCCCGAGTAGCGTTCCGGCATGGCGAAACCGAGCCTGCGGGCGTTCACGAACAATTTCCGCACCTACGACGCCCCCTTCGGGGAGAAGCTGCGGCTGTCGTGGGCCAACACGTGGAAGAAGGTGCGGACCCACTCCAACTGCTGCGGCAACCACGGCCAACCTGGTTGCTGAATGGGCGCCGATCCGCCCCGTGAGGGCGGTCACGAGCACCCGCACAGCCACTGACGCCCCCGGAGGCGTACCATCGCAGGCACGGAACGGTCACCAGGAGGTGACTTGATGGCTCGATACCTCATCGTCGCCAACCAGACGCTCTGTGCCGACCAGCTGATGGCCCAGATCCGGCAGCGCATCGCCGAGGGTCCCTGCACGTTCCACGTGGTCGTCCCGGCCACCCACACGCGGGATCAGGCCTTCTACACCGAAGGCGCCTGCCACGCCGTGGCCGAACGACGGCTCGAAACGGCCCTCGAGCGTTTCCGCGCCGTCGGCGCCGAGGCCGACGGGGAGGTGGGCGACGCCAGCCCCATGCTCGCCGTGCGGGACTGCCTGATGTCCGGGGCCTACGACGAGGTGATCCTCTCCACGTTGGCGCCGGGCGTTTCCCGCTGGCTGAAGCAGGATCTTCCCCACCGCCTCCAGCGCACCTTCGGCGTTCCGGTGACGCACCTGACCGGCGCCTACGAACGGCTGGCGGCGGGCTGATTCAGCTGCCTGTGTCGCCGCCTGTCCACCGGTAGCGGGTCCAGCCGGGGACGGGCCGGGCGCCCTGGCGCCGGTAGAAGGCGATGGACGGCTCGTTCCAGTCGAGCACGGCCCATTCGACGCGCCCGGCGCCGGCCCGCTCGAACAGGTGGTGGAGCAGCGCCGTGCCGACGCCCGCCCCCCGGTGCCCGGGCCGGACGAAGAGGTCCTCGAGCCAGATGCCGGGCCGGCCGAGGAACGTGGAGTAGGTCGGGAACCACACGGCCAGCCCCACCGCCGGCCCGGGCGGGTCGGTCGGCTCGGCCAGCACCACCCTGGGCACGGCCTCCGGACCGAAGAGGGTGGCGGCCAGCCCGTCCTCCGTCCACTCGATCTCGTGGGTGAGACGCTCGTAGTCAGCCAGGGCCCGGATCAGATCGGCGATCACCGAGATGTCGGCCGGGGTTGCATCGCGGAGGTGCATCCCTCCAGTCTGTGGGGAAGGGGCCATCAAGGGGGGGAACGATGGGGGGAGGTCGACGGCGGCGCGCTCCGAGAGGGCGCGCTCTCCTGACACTGGCGGCGGTCGTCAGCTTCGGCGTGGCGCCGCCAACGGCGTGGGCGTCGGCGCCGGGGACGTGGACGACGATCCCCCGGGCGCGGTGCCAGCCCGGCGACCCCGTCGAGACCGGATTGCAGGGCCAGGTCCCGCGGGCGGACCGTTCCAGCGGACGGGCGGCGCAGGGCTACGCCTGCAACCTGAAACTGGTCGGCCGCTACGAGAGCAACGGCTTCGCCAGCTTCGACACCTACCGGAACTGCGGCTACTACTCCGACAACCCCGGAGCCATCGGCACCATGGCCGACACGGGCACCGTCGTCCTCGACCTCCGCGATCCGCGACGCCCGGTCAAGACCGCCGAACTGACGGCGCGGGCCATGCGCGACACCGGGGAATCGTTACGGGTCAACGCCCGGCGGGGCCTGCTGGTGGCCGACCACTACGGCAACGGCCACGGCGACGCGCAGGGGAACGGCACCGCCTACCCCTGGCTGGGCGTCTACGACATCTCGGGTGACTGCCGCCATCCCAAGCTGCTGGCCGACGTGGCCATGCCCCACGGCCGGGGCCACGAGGGGTGGTTCTCCCCCGACGGCCTGACCTACTACATGAGCAACTACGCCAGCCGGGCGGTCGTTCCCGTCGACCTGACCGATCCCTCGAACCCGAGGGAGCTGGCCACGTGGCCCTACGCCGTGCACGG
>JAUZEX010000699.1 GCA_030838815.1 Actinomycetota bacterium | reverse complement strand
GACATCTTCGCCACTGCGGTGGCGACGCACGCCGGCCGCGGTGAGGAGACCCGGGTTCGTCTCAGTGCCCTGAGCCAACCGGTGAACGGCGCGACGGTCAGCGACCGCACGTCGTTGGGGTCATCGCCATTGCCGAGGCCGGTGGGCGGGAATTCGCCCTGGGCGGGGCGGCGGTAGGTTCCGAACATGATGTCGAAGATCGGGAAGAAGGCGGCGAAGTTCCGGTCACGATGCTGCTCCAGCAACGAGTGATGGATGCGGTGGAGCTGCGGTCCCGAAACCACCGGTGTGAACACGCCCAGCGACAGCCGGACGTTCATGTGATTGAAGAATCCGTAGATGTGGAAGAACACGATCGCCATGGCGGTGCCAAGGGCGGAGATCGGGACGACCAGGCCGAGCGGCACGCCGACGGCGACGAACTGGAAGATGTGGGCCGTGGCGTGGTTCCGGTACGCCGTGGTGGCGTTGACCGCCGTGTCGCTGTGGTGGAGCTTGTGCAGCTCCCACAGGCACGGGATGGCGTGCATGGCCCGATGCGCCCAGTACTGGAAGAAATCCCAGGCGAACACGACGAGCAACCCGACCGCGATCTGCCCGCCCGCGCCTTCCCCTGACGAAACATCGAACACGCTGCGGCCCACCGCGGCTCTCACCGCACCCGCCGGCCCCGCCAGCGGTGGCAGGACCACGAGCAGTACGGGCAGGGCCCCGAGAAAACACGCGGCGTTGAACAGGACGTTCGGCAGGGGCTGCCGCCTCTCGGCGGGGAGGGCCCGTTCCAACCCGAGCGCCGCGGCGAGCGCGACGGCATCCGTCCTCAGGAGTTGCTGGTAGGCGAGCAGGAATCGCGTCATGCCCGCAACTACGACCGCGGGCTGGGCTCCTCGGCCTCGGCCGGCAGCACGACCTCGGCGGGCGCCCGCCGAGGAGTGATCGGGGCGGCCCGGCCGGTGCCCTTCTCGCTGTCGCGGAGGTCGACGGTCTTTTCCTCGTGGTATTCCTCTTCGACGTTGACGTTCCAGATGTCGTGGTCGGCGCCGAGGATGTTCTCGACTGAGAGCATGGCGGTGTACATCGAGTGGTCCTGGTTGTTGTAGCGGTGCATTCCGTTGCGGCCGACGGGGAACACGTTGGGGACGTGCTCGTCGATCCAGGCCCGCATGGTGTCGACGTTGGCCCGGTAGGTCTCGTCGTAGACGGGGTAGGCCTTGGGCATCCGGACCACGTAGCCGGCCTCGACGTCGGCGGCTTTGACGAGGCCGATGGCTTCCAGTTCCCGCTTGCCCAACTCGATGAGGTCGTCGTCGGCGGACGCCCAGAGGTCGTCGCCCTCGAACACGAAGTACTCGAGGCCGAGGCAGGTGCGGTCCTGCTTGACGAGGTAGGGCGACCAGGAGCCGAAGTTCTGGATCCGGCCCAGGCGCACCTCGGGGGAGTGGACGTAGATCCAGTTGTCGGGGAAACCGGCCGACTCCGGCACCACGAGGGCGATGGTCAGGAAGTCGCGGTAGCCCAGGCCCCGGGCGGCCGCCTGCACTTCGGCGGGGGCCGGCGGGTCCATGGCCAGGATCAGCTCCGACAGGGGCATGGAGGAGATGACGTGGCTGCAGGGGTGCTCGGTCCGGCCGCCTTCCGACTCCACCACCACCGAGGTGGCCCGGCCGCCGGCGTGGCGGACGGCGGTGGTGCGGGTCTCCATGACGACCTTCGACCCCTGCGCCTCCACCTTCTCCCGGGCGACCTCCCACATCATCCCCGGGCCGAACTTGGGGTACTGGAACTCCTCGATGAGGGAGGCGATCTCCTTCTGGTTGCGCTTGGGCAGCACGGCGTTCATGACCGCCTTGAACAGCGACAGGTTCTTGATCCGCTGCGCCGCCCAGTCGGCCTGGATCTCGTCGGCCGGCACGCCCCACACCTTCTCGGTGTAGGTCTTGAAGAAGATCCGGTACAGCCGCCACCCGAACCGGGCCGCCACCCAGCCCTCGAAGTTCGACTGGTCCTTCGGGGGGTGCAGCCGGGCCCACACGTAGGACATGACGCAGCGCAGCGCCTCGATGATCCCGAGGTTGCCCAGGGCGTTGCCGGCCTTGAGGGGGTAATCGAAGAACTTGCCGTTGTAGAAGATCCGGCTCATCCGGGGCCGGAGCAGGAAGTCGCCGTCGGGGAGGATCTCGTGCCAGAGCTCCTCCACCTCTTTCACCTTGGTGAAGAAACGGTGGCCCCCGATGTCGAACCGCCAACCGTCCCGCTCCACCGTCCGGCTGATGCCCCCGACGACATCGTCGGCCTCGAAGACCACGCAGGTCTCGCCCCGCTGACCCAGCATGTAAGCGGCCGTCAGGCCCGCCGGACCGGCCCCGATCACGATGACGTCGTTCGACATAGTCTCCGCTTCCGCCAGAAGTTCTCTTGAATATGTCGGCGCTGCGCCTATCCGAACCGGCCAGCTTGCGCCTTCGATGGTACGGCGTCGGTACTCTCCGCCCACGGATTACTGGGCGGCCCCTTCAGACTTCCAGCCCCAGCGACCCCGGAAATGGTACCTGCTGCGGGGCCTCTGATCACGCTCGGCGGGGGTCGACGACCACCCGCAGTGGCCGCCCCAGGCTGGGTGGCGGAGGGCGCGCCGGCTTCAGATCAGCGCCACCAGACGCCGATCGAGCCGGAACGGCCGAGCAAATGGGCGGGGGCCGCCGGGTCCGTGGCGCCGGGCGGCATGGGGTCGTCGAACTGGCCCACGATGACCTCGGCCTGCTCCCGGCCGGTCGGGGTCCAGGCATCGCCGACGAGCGGGACGAGCAGGGGGTCGACCGTCACCTGGTAGCCCTGGCGCTCGAGGGCGGCCATCACCCCGGTGGCCACGGGCCAGAAGAGATGGCGGGTCTCCCGCACCATGACCCGCCGGATCCCCGCCCCCTCGAGCGCCTGGCCGGCCAGGCGGGACGCCACGGCCGTGTCGACCGATGACGGTTCGGGTTCGGTGGCGGCCCGGGCGACCATGGCCGTCGAGGCCAGGGCCGCGACGGCTACCACGGCCATCACGGCGGTCGACGTCACTCGGGTGAGCCTGGAGTTCAGGCCGCGCCACCGGGCCGCCGGGCCGGCGAGGGCGCCGAATCCGGTGACGACCGCCACGGGCAACGTGGTGGTGAACACGAACAGGTAGGGCACCAGCCCGTCGGCGACCCGGGTGGCGGCCACGACCGTCACCACTCCCGCCGCCGCGGCCAGGAAACCGCAGGCGAATGCGAACGGGTGCCGCGCTCGCCAGCCGAGGACGGCGCAGCCCACGGCGGCGAGGAGCCAGGCGGTGCTGACGGCCTGCCGGCCCGGTCCGGCCGTTCCCAGCTCCCCGCTCGCATCACGGGTCAGCGGAACGGCGCTCACCTGGCGGGCCACCGTCCCGGCCGCATCGGCCAGCGAATGGTGGGTCGGGATTCCGGGTGGAGGCCCGTCCCGAAAAAACCGGGCGGTGCGCACCATGTTGCCGGGGTCCCTGGTCACCTGCTCCCAGACCGGCGGACCCCACAGCGCCCCGCCCACCAGCAACAGGCCGGTCATCCCGAGGAGGAATCGGCGACTCCGGACGCCGCCGTGTCGCCCCGGGGCCCTCCAGCCGGTCGCCAGCCAGCCGGCGGCGCCCGCCCCGACCAGCACCGCCACCACCGGCGCGGTGCCGATGTGGCTCTGGACGACGACCGAGCCAGTGAGAGCCGCCCCGGCCAGGGACCAGCCCGATCCCGCCACCGCCGCCGCCGACAGGAACAGGGTGAGGAGGAAGGGCAGGCAGATGGC
>JAUZEX010000682.1 GCA_030838815.1 Actinomycetota bacterium | reverse complement strand
CCTGGCGGCACCCGCCCCAGCGGCTATCCTCATTGCCTCGACCGGGCGATTAGCTCAGCGGGAGAGCGCTGCCTTCACACGGCAGAGGTCGAGGGTTCGAAACCCCCATCGCCCACGGTAAAAGTGCTGGTCAGACGCTATGACGGGAGCTCTCGGGCTCCCGTCGCTCGCGTTCCCCCGCGGAAACCCGCGGCGCCCCGCGGCCTTAACGGGTTCGGCGCGGTCGGGGTGGTCACTGAGGGGCTCCCGGCGAACCCGTCGAGCCGGTCGAGGACGGCGTGCCCGTGGCCGGGGAGGAGGGGCCCATACCGGTCGAGCACGACGGCGACCGACGCGTTTTGCCCGAGGCGACGACCTGCTTGGGCTG
This sequence comes from Actinomycetota bacterium, assembly GCA_030838815.1. Taxonomy (GTDB): domain Bacteria; phylum Actinomycetota; class Acidimicrobiia; order IMCC26256; family BP-133; genus BP-133. The sequence continues at coordinate 8,506 of JAUZEX010000682.1, read as the reverse complement.
ACCCCGGTGGCCACCCACAGTGAGGCCTCGCGGTTAGGACGCCTGACGGCCTACGAGGAGGTGGCGATGCTGCGAGACGGGACCACGGAGGGGCCGCACGTGGACGATCCCGTCAACCACGTCGACGACGGTCGCTACGGCCCGCACCTTGCCGGCGCCGACGATGATGTGGGAGCCCGGGACGATCCGGGCCGGGTCGGCGGCCCGCCTGAGGAACGCCCAGGGCAGCCCGGTCTCGTCCATCGCGTTCAGGTCGACGAGCAGGTCGAGCGGTTCGAGCTTGTCGCTCACGGCGTCCTCCTCTCCTTCCCATGATATGGGTTCGAACGGACCTCATGCTCCGCCTCGTCGAGGTGGGAAAGCCCTTGGTCGAGGTCGTGAAAAGCGATGGTGACGTGCGGTTTTCGGAAGGTGGCGACGACTTCGAAGCCGGCATCGACGAGGCCGGAGAGGGGGTAGACCAGGAGTTCCTCCGCCGTCGCCCCGAAACCAGCGAGGTATCGGCACGGATGCGCTATCTCGCTCAACCGGCGTTCGTTACCGGCCGGGGGCGGAAAACGAACGCCAGAATGCGGGACGCCGGCCTGGACCCAACCGGCGTTCGTTACCGGCCTGGAGCGGAAAAGGAACGTCGTGTCGGCGGACACCGACTTTGGGGCCATCCTGGCCCGGTCCGGGAATCGCGCGCCCAGCGTGATCTTGTTCCGCATGGCCGGGCAGCGGCGGGCCTGGTCCCAGGCGGCGCTCGTTCTCGCCAACTTGCCTCAGGTCGAGGACGACCTCGAGGCCGGCGCCCTGGTCGTCATCGAGGAGGGCCGGGTCCGGAGCCGTCGGCTACCCCTCATCCCGGAATGAACCGGCCGTCCCCCGCGGATCCCCCGCGGGAGGAGCGGAAACCGCCGGTCATGGCGGTCACTACCGGTCAACAAAAATCGCACCTGACCTGCGCCTTTACGGCGTGGGGGCAGACGGGGCGAAGTCCCGATCTACCTTCACACGGCAGAGGTCGAGGGTTCGAAACCCCCATCGCCCACGGTAAAAGTGCCGGTCAGACGGCACGACAGGAGCCTTGCGGCTCCCGGACGCGCAGAACCGGAGGCCCAGTTGCTCCGGGGAGCGGCTGGACCTCCGGTTCAAAGTCGCTGCTGACTACTGACTAGTGGTCTCCCGTGCCTTGCCCGCAGGTGACGGGCTGGGCCGGCCACGGGGTGGCGGCGAAGCAGAGCTGCTCGGGCAGCACGCCATTGGTGTGCGACGGGGCAGCGAAGGCGCTCGAGGCGACCGGGACGATGACTGCGGCGGTAGCTGCGAACATTAGGGCGATGCGCTTCATTGGTGCCCAGCTCCTTCTCGTGTTGTTCAGGTGGGCCGCCCGGGACCCGGGGCGCCCCACCTGACAAAGGGGTTTTCTGTTTTGAATCTCGGACCGACCGAACTCATCATCGTCCTCTTGATCGTCATGGTCCTGTTCGGCGCTGCCCGCCTGCCCAAGCTGGCCCGCAGCCTCGGCGAATCGGCCCAGGAGTTCAAGCACGCGCAGCGCACCATCAGCGGCGCGGCGGGCGACCCGATCGAGAAGAAGGCCTAACTCAACACGAGAAGGAGCTGGGCACCAATGAAGCGCATCGCCCTAATGTTCGCAGCTACCGCCGCAGTCATCGTCCCGGTCGCCTCGAGCGCCTTCGCTGCCCCGTCGCACACCAACGGCGTGCTTCCCGAGCAGCTCTGCTTCGCCACCACCCCGTGGCCGGCCCAGCCCGTCACCTGCGGGCAAGGCACGGGAGACCACTAATTCAGTAGTCAGCAGCGACTTTGAACCGGAGGTCCAGCCGCTCCCCGGAGCTCTGGGCCTCCGGTTCTGCGCGTCCGGGACGGGAATGAGAGCGCTCCGTTTTTCAGGCCCGTCGAACTCTGGGAGAATCCCAGAGCAATCTTGGGCCGGGTTTGATGTCGGGAGGACCACTGTGGCCACACGGCGATGGAAGCTGTTGCCGCTGCTCTCCGTCCTGCTACTGCTCAGTAGCTCTTTCGGCGTGCGGGGCGTCTACGCCGCCCCCGCCGGCGACCGCGACGGCGACGGTATCTCCGACGTACGCGAGGGCTCGGTCGACACGGACCACGACGGGATCCCCAACGATTCCGACCTCGACAGCGACAACGACGGGATCCCCGACTCGGTGGAGGGCGACGCCAACACCGACGGCAAGGGCGACCCCAACCGGCTGAGCCTCGACAGCGACGGCGACAGCATCCCCGACTCGGTGGAGGCCGGCCTCAACACGGCGACCCCGGTGGACTCCGACAAGGACGGCGCACCCGACTACGTCGACCTCGACAGCGACGGCGACCGGATCCCTGACGCCGTCGAGGGCACCGCCGACCTCGACAACGACGGGATTCCCGCCTACCGCGACATCGACACCGACGGGGACCGGATCCGCGACGTGGTCGAAGCGGGCCCCGACCCCAACGCACCCGTCGACACCGATGGCGACAAGTCGCCTGACTTCCGGGACACCGACAGCGACAGCGACGGGCTTCCCGACACCGTGGAGGCCACACCCGTCCCGAACAGTGCCAGCGACATCGACCGCGACGACGACGGCGTCCCCGACGACGAGCAGGCGAACTACGTCGAGCCACCCCCGGCGGCCGACAGCGACCACGACGGGATCCCCGACTACCGGGACACCGACAGCGACAACGACGGGATCCCCGACGGGATCGACGCCAACATCGACTTCGAGTCCGACGGGGTGCCCGACTTCCGCGACACGGACAGCGACGACGACGGCATCCCCGACAAGGTCGAGGCCGGCCCCAACCCGGCGGCGCCGGTGGACACCTTCGGGGGCGGGCTGCCGGACTTCCGCGACACCGACAGCGACGGCGACTTGATCCCGGACTCGATCGAGGCCGGCCCCAACCCGGCGGCGCCGCGGGACAGCGACGGCGACGGCGTTCCCGACTACCGGGACCGCGACAGCGACGGCGACGGGATTCCCGACACCGTGGAGGGCAAGACCGACGCGGACCACGACGGCACGCCCAACTACCTCGACACCGACAGCGACGGCGACGGCGTTCCCGACAAGGAGCAGGGCAGCGTCGACCAGGACGGCGACGGCATACCCAACCTCGTCGACCCCGACGACGACGGCGACAACATTCCCGACCTCGTCGAGGGCGACGCCGACCCCGACAAGGACGGCGTCGGCAACGCCCAGGATCCCGACAGCGACGGGGACGGGATCGCCGACCAGTTCGAGGGCCTGTCCGACTTCGACAGCGACGGCATCCCGAACTACCTCGACTCCGACAGCGACGGCGACGAGATCCCCGACCGGGTCGAGGGCATCGCCGACACCGACGGCGACGGGGCGAGGGACTTCTACGACACCGACAGCGACGACGACGGCATCCCGGACAAGGTCGAGGGCGCCGGCGACGCCGACGCCGACGGCTCGCCCAACTACGTCGACGTCGACGGCGACCGGGACAACATCCCCGACGTCATCGAGGGTCTCGTCGACACCAACCACGACGGGAAGCCGGACCGTGTCTCCTCCGACAGCGACGGCGACGGCATCAACGACCGGGTCGAGGGGACGTCCGACCGGGACGGCGACAAGACGCAGAACTTCCGGGACCTCGACAGCGACGGCGACGGGATCCCGGACTCGGTGGAGGGCGCGCTCGACACCGATGGCGACGGGCTGCGGAACTTCGTCGACGCCGACAGCGACAACGACGGCATTCCCGACGCCACGGAGGGCACGGTCGACACCGACGGCGACGGCACCCCCGACCGTCTCGACCGCGACAGCGACGGCGACCTGGTGCCCGACCAGCAGGAGGGGACGGGCGACGCCGACGGTGACGGTGTCCCCAACTACAGAGACCGCTAGCGGGAACGGCCCGGACCCGGGCTAGCCGTCGAGGCAGCCGCCGGTGGAGACGGCCGTCGTCCCGGCGGCGGCCAGTACCGGGCGCAGTTCCTTGTCGGTGAGGGCGTAGCTCACGCCGGGCTTGTCGGGGGCGATGGCGAAGGCCACGCCGACCACGGCCCCCGCCTTGTCGATGAGGGCGGCCCCGGAGTCGCCCGGCCGGAGGGCGGCGGCCAGCACGAAGATGCTGCGCCGGGTGTCGGTCCGGTCGTAGATGTCGCGTCCCACGGCGATCAGCTCCTGGCTGATCTTGGCCGGGGCCGCCCGGAGGTCTCCGCCGCCGGGGTGGCCGTAGACGGCCCCGGTGTCACCCTCCTTGGCCTTGCCGACCTGCAGGGGCTGCTCCGACAGGCCCGGCACCCGGAGGAGGGCGAGGTCGCGGTTCGTGTCGAAGAGGACGACCGTGGCCGCCAGGTTCTTGCCCTGAGGCGTCTCGACCCGGGGCGCCTTCTCCCCCGCCACCACGTGGGCGTTGGTCACGATCATGTCGGGCATGGCGGCGAAGCCACTCCCCTCCTGGATGCGCCGGCAGGCCTCCCCGGTCACCTTCACCGTCGACTGCACGACCCGCTGGTGGACGGCCTCCGGCAGCCCTTCGATGGGCGGTGGACCGACCGTCGGGGAACGGCGCAGCTCGTTGAAGACGGCCGGGAACGTGCCGTCCTGGACGAAGCGGCGCAGCGCCTGCATCGTCTCCGGGGGGTTCGGAGCAAGGTCGTCGACCACGTGGGCGATGGCCGAGCCGAGGGCGGCGTCGGCCGGCCAACCGGGGACCGCGGCCAGGGCCGGTGTGAGGACCCACACCGCGGCCAGCACCCCGACGACCCCGAGCACGGAGCCGGCGATCCGGTCGCCCTGGCGGAACCCGACTCCCATCGGGAGGGCGGCGTGGAGGAGGCTGCCCACGGCCAGGCCGATGCCCTGACCGAGCATCGAGGCGCCGACCAGGAACGAGATGGCGGCGATGAGCCGGATCTGAGGGTCGGAGGACGAGAAGAACGAGACGACGTCGGGCAGGAAGCGGTCGGCGACCAGCGCCCCGATGGCCAGCCCGGCCCAGGAGAAGATCCGGGCCAGGAACCCGAGCCGGTACCCGCCGTAGGCCGCGGCGCCCGCGATGACGACGATGAACAGATCCAGGAGGTTCAAGCTGCGTTTCCCGGGGACACCCCGGGCCCCGGGGGGACTTCGGGAAGATCGGGATCGAGGAGCCGGGCGGCGGTGAGGAATCCGGTGTGGGCCACCATGCGGTGGTCGGGGCGGACCGACTGGCCCTCGACGTGCCACGTCCGCTGGAGGACTTCGAGCGTCTCGGCCAGCCCGAATGGCGATCCGTCGAGCTCCTCCCGCAGCCGGGCCACCTGGCCGATGGTGGGCAGGTAGGAGAGCAGGATCCCGCCGGGCCGCAGCGCCTCCGTGGCATGCTTCACCACCCGCCACGGCTCGGGCAGGTCGAGCACGATCCGGTCCAGCGCTCCATCAGGAAAATGTTCAGGGCCAATGCCCTCGTAGACGTCGCGAATCTCCACCCGGTAGGGCTGGTCGGGCCCGAGGAACGATTCGACGTTCTTGAGCGCCTTCGCCGCGAAGTCCTCCCGGAGCTCGTAGCCGACGACCGAGCCCTCGGCCCCCACGGCCCGGAGGAGGGCCATCGACAGGGCTCCCGACCCGACTCCGGCCTCGAGGAGCCGGGCCCCGGGGAAGATGTCGGCCAGCACCAGGATCGGCCCGATGTCCTTGGGATAGATCACCTGGGCGCCCCGGGGCATCTTCAGGATGAAGTCCGACAGGGTGGGGCGGACGGCCCGCAGCCGGGCGCCGTGCGACGACCGCAGGAGGATCCCCTCGTCCCGGCCGATGAGGTCGGTGTGGGGGATCGTGCCGGCATGGGTCGAGAAGCTCCCGCCTTCGGCCAGCGTGATCATGTAGCGGCGGGCCTTGGAGTCGATGAGCAGCACCCGCTCGCCGGGCCGGAACGGCCGGTGCTGATTTCCAGAGGCAGCGGTCACACGCCGTCCCGGCCCCGGACCCGCTCGCCCATGCGACAGAAGGCGCAGACCTCGCCGGTGGTCGGCGACCCGCACACCGTGCAGGGCGTGAGCTCGCCCCGCTCCGTCTCGGCGTCGGCGGCGAAGCGCTCGTGACCCCGTTCCAGGAACGAGAAGAGGAAGTTGGCCTTGGCCCCGGGTGACTTCTGCTCCAGCGTGTTGAGCGCCTCCTTGTAGGCGAGGTGACGGTTCCCCTCCGCCATGGGGCACTCCTCGACGATGTAGTCGATCCCCCGCAACACGCAGTAGGCGGCCATCTCCCGCTCCGACAGCCGCACCAGGGGCTTGACCTTGCGGACGAACCCGGGGGCGGCGGGCAGGACGGGGTACTGCCGACCGAGGTACTCGGCGTCCCACCGCAGCACGTTGCCGAACAGGACGGCCGCCTCGTCGTCGAGGTTGTGGCCGGTGGCGACGACGTCGTAACCGCCGTCGAGCGCCGCCTGGTTGAACAGATGCCGCTTGGACAGGCCGCAGGCCCCGCAGGGCGGGCGGCGGACGGTGGCGGCGGCCGTCTGGATGTCGAAGCCGTACTCACCGGGGATGTCGACCTCGAGGAGCTTGAGGCCCCGGGCGGCGGCGAACTCCCGGGCGTAGCGGCCGGAGGAGTCGGAGTACGCCCCGATCCCCAGCCCGAGGTACAGGCCGTCGGTCTCGTAACCGAGGTCGACCAGCAGCTCCCAGGCGCCCAGCGAGTCCTTCCCGCCGGAGACGGCGATCAACACCCGCTCGCCGGGCTGGATCATGTCGAACCCGTCGATGGCACGGCGGACCTGCTCCTGGCAGTGCCGCACGAAGCAGTCGGCGCAGAAGGCGGCGTTGTGGCGGCGAACGTCGATGAGCGCGGGGGCTTTGCAGCGGCGGCACTTCATGGCTCGGCCTTCATGGCTCAGCCGCCCGAGATCACCGGGCGGATCTCGATGCTGTCGGGCTCCTCCAGGCGTTCGTCGTGGGTGACCAGCGTGTTGTTGCGGATCACGAGCACGGTCTCGGGATTGATGCCGAGTGTCTCGAGCAGGCGCGAGACGCGTACCGGCCCGGGCATCTCCAGCTCACGACGGGGGTTTCGGAGGAGCACCTTCACTCCCCTCAGGCTACCGGCCGGTCAGCCAGGGGGCTCGAAGATGCGGATGGCGATCGACTCACCGGGGGACAGCACCTCCCGGTAGTTCGGCGGCGGCTCCTTGCTCTTCTCCCGGTTCCGGGCCACGAACCAGCTGAGGAGGCCGAGGGCCAGCCAGGCCCGTCCGCCACCCCCCATCCCCTTGCGGAATCCGAGCCGCGACAGCCGGCGCAGGAGCGTGATCACAGCCGGCGGATCTCGATGACGGCCCGGCGCTTCTTGCCCGACCGCTTCCCGAGGAGATAGGCGCCGACGATGAGGACGACGGCCATCACCGGGGCGACGGCCATCAGCCCGCCCTTGGCCTGCTCCCCGACCGGCTCGATGTCGTCCCGGATGGCCCGGAGCTTCGCCTCGATGTCGGCCCGGGTGACCCGACCGGAACCGTTCCCCTTCATCGGTCCTTCTTCCCCGGCCCCAGGCCGGCCCAGCCGATCGTTGTCAACGCCACCAGGATGACGACGGTCAGGAAGTAGGGCAGGTAGCTGAGGTTGTGCCGCTCGAAGAAGTCGGTCTCGCTCTGCATCGCCCGGAGGGCGCTGATCGAGCAGAAGAGTCCCCCGATGCCCAACGACACGGCGCCGCCCAGCCCCAGAGCAGCGTTCTTGCCGAGGCCCTTGAGGGGCTCGAGCGTCTCCTGCTTGGCATAGGCAATGACGAGGTCGACGAGTTCTCTGGCGTCACCGGTCGGATTCCGCGCCTTGGCTTTCGAGTCTTTCACCACGGCGCACACTGTATTCCCCGCTCACAGGCGCGGTTGCGGACCGGGATAGGCGGCCAGCACGGCGACGAGACGGTCCTGCAGGAGGCGGCCGGCGGCGTCGGTCAGGCTCCCGTTGGCCAGGAAGGCGAACGAGAGAGTCCGGCGACCTTCGACATAGCCGGCCAGGCCGCTGACGCCGTCCAGCGAGCCGGTCTTGGCCCGCAGTTTCCCGTCGAGGGGGGTGTCGGCCAGGCGCAGGGCCAGCGTCCCCGACCGGCCGGCCACGGCCAGGAGCGGCGACAGGGCGGGCGCTCCGCTCCGATCAGGCCGGCGGAGGGCGGCGGCCAGGACCCCGCAGCCGGCCCGGTTGGTGGCCTCGAGGCCGGAGCCGTCCCCGAGGCGGAGGCCCGTGGTGGGAAGGCCGGCCCCGGCCAGGGCATCCACGATGACTTTCGTGCCGGCGGCGGTGGAGCCGTCATGGGCCCGGGCGACGCCTAGCTCCCGGGTGAGGATCTCGGCGGCGGTGTTGTCGCTCTCCCGGAGCATGCCGGCCACGATGTCGGACAGGGGGGCCGAGCGGACGGTGGCCAGGGTGACCGTTCCGGGCGCGGTGGGAGCCACCCTCCCGTCCGCAGCTGGAGCCACCCCGGAACTCGCCGGACTTCCCACGCTGATCCCGACAGCC
>JAUZEX010000679.1 GCA_030838815.1 Actinomycetota bacterium | reverse complement strand
TTGTCGCGGGCCTCGAGGAGAAGGCGCAGCGCCCGGGGGATCGTCCGCAGCCCCGGGGTCACGGCCATGGGCTGCGCTCCCTTGGTGACGAGGACCCGCAGGATCGAGTCGCCGGCCAGGCGGCGAGCGACGTCGAGCGGGATCGGCCCGACCCCCCGGATCTCGCACACCTCACCATCGGCCAGGGACCCCCGCACCAGCGCCTCGTAGGGCACGTGGACGATCATCATCGTCGTCGGCCGGAACCTGGTCGCCCCGCCACCCCGCTCCTCGGCGACGAGCCCCATAAGGGCGTCGAGCGCCAGCGCCTCGAACGGTTCCCGGCGCCCATCCTTCCGGGCTGCGTCGAGGAGTTTCGCCTTCCGTTCCTCGATCCTGGCCATGAACTCCGCGCCGGCCGGGCCGGGCGCGCTACCGCTGAAGCGGAACGAGCCGTCGCGGCCCGTCCACATCTTCAGCGTACGGTTCCGGTGCGTCTCGGCCGACTCCTCGGCCGCCGAGCACGAGACGCTCTTCACCAACCGGCACTCCTCCCGCAGCCGCCGCAGCGAGTGCTGCCCGGCGAAGGCCACCAGCCGCTCCTCCAGCTCCGGACGGACGGCGAGCGCATCGACCAGCACGCTGGCCTGCGCATCGGACAACCGACCGGCCCGCAGCCCGGCGGCCACGGCCGGGCAGTCCCCCAATCGCTCCGCCGTCTCCAACCCGCCTCTGGCCCGCTCCGGATCGGTGCCGGCGCAGCGGGCCACCCACTCGGCCGCGCTGCGGCAACCGCCCCGCCGCCACACCTCCGTGGCCGCCACCCGGGCCCCGGTGACGATGCGCCCCGCGGCACCCAGCCGCTCCACCTCGGCGAACCGGGAGCACAGATCCATGGCCTCGTCGCCGCTGAGCCCGTCGGGCTCCAGCCCGCCGACCACGCGCTCGAGTTCCTCGATCAAACTCCCCAGTCGATCCAACATGAGGCGAATCCTATAGCCGTAATTTCAGCCATGTCAACAAAGAAAATAGAATCCTCCTCCGGCGTGCTGCTCAGGCCTCACCGGCGCCATTCTCCGTGTCACACAAGGCTTCCCGGCCAAATCGTCCGACCCGGCCGACCGAATCTTCAACGCCGGAAACCCCGAAAACGAATTGTCAGGAAATGTCTGAAATGTCGGAAATAGCCAACCGTCCACGTCCAATGGTCTCGCGAGTCGCCCCTTCGACGCGATGAGGCATGTTCACTCCGACGGTCATCGGCGCGACGGCCGTGGGGAGCGCGTTCGCGCTCAGGCGCGGGGTTCAGCGGCCGATGACTGCGGCCGACCTCGACCGCACCCGCGGTCATGCATCCCCACGGCTATGAGGAGGAGAACCGCCAGCCCGCAGTACAGCCACGAAACGGCAAACGCGACGGCCCCCCACCACAACCCACGCCGGAGATGAGGGTCAACGGGCCGGATGGGGCGCGCTCCGTCCTCAGGCCTGCGGGGCGGCCTGCGTGATGAACTCGAGAATCTCATCGTGTACGCCCGACGCGTCCCGCTTGACGTCCGCGGCGCGGACTTCGTGGTACCGCCGGGCGAGCCGGAGGCCGGCTCTGCGCTCGGCCCGCTCGCGCGGGGCGAGGCCGCTGCTCACGATCTTGATCACCAGGCAACGGGGGAAGAGGCGGTCCAGGATTGCGATGGGGACGGCATGACTGTCCACCAGCTCCATCCAGCGCCCGCGCCCCGACTCATCGAGGGTCGCGGCGTGAAGGGCGGCGAACTCGTCGGCCGCTGTCTTGTACCAGTACTGCTCGGGGTACCCCAGGGACGCGAGGGCGTCCCGGCTCGCCTCGAGCGCTTGGGCCAGGGCCTCCAGCGCGCCGCTCGGTCCGCCCCCCCGGACGAGTTCCGGCGCAAGCGCGAGCCCCAGAGATTCCCGCTCGGCCCGTGACCCGCCGGTGATGAACACCGGGCAGACAGCGGCGGGACTGGCTGGCCGGGCCTCCCGGGCACCGGTGCCGAAGATCAGCGCAGCCGCGCCCGCTTGTCCCATCCTGCTCAGCGCAGCCGACAGGGTGACCGGCGAAGCGCCGAAGACCGCGGTGCCAGACGTCGACACGACCGTGCTCCGGTCCCGACGCCCGGCCGCCCGCCGCCGATCCCGACGGGACTGTCCGGGGCTCTCGGCGTGACCGACACCGATGGAGGCGTCGGTGTCATCGATTTCGGACATGGCAGCTTCCTCGCTTTATCGGCTCTCGACCCGTATCGGCAGAAACGGGCCCTTGGTTGAGCAGGTGGCGGCCGGGTCGATCGGCGTCCCGGCCGCGCCGATACCAGACCCCCGGCGATGCCTTTTCGGATCTAACGTCACAGAGCTGAGCCGGGAAACGGGTGACCCGCCCGTCACGGTGGTCGTGTCGCAGGGAGACGCCGCGCCGGCCCCGAATCCCCCGCCGATGACTGAACCCCTACGCAACGACGGGATGCGCCGGCGCGCGGTCATCGTTGGACTGGAATGGGCCGCCCTGACGGTGCTGATCCTCGGCGTCGCGGTCGCGCCATGGGTGACCACCCCGATGTCGCGGGGCACGAGCAACGTCATGGCCCTCGTCGTCGGCTCCGGCGTGGCCCTCTGGGGCGCGGCCCTGTACCTGGAGCACCGGCGCCCACACGTCCCGCTGCCATTGATGGCATCGGTCGGGATCGTCCTCGCCTACGGCTGGTTCGTGACCCTGAACGGCTATCCCGCTCCCGTGCTCGGCGCCCGGTTCCTCTCCCAGGGTCACCTGGTCCGCTGGTTGCCCGGCGCGGTCGATCGCAACGTGGCCCGAGACGCCATGCTGCCGCTGTCGGCCGCGCTGATGAGCGGGGTGGCGCTCATCGACCAGGCTCGGAAGCGACGGGTGCGGATGCTGCTGCTCGGCGCCATGGCCGGCAATGGGGCGGCGATGAGCGTTGTCGCCGCCATCAGCCGGTGGGGCGGTTGGTCGTGGTTCGCCACGCCCGCTGATGCTCTGGGAGGGACGCGCTTCGCGGCCTTCGGCTACCACGGCAACGCCGCCGCGTACCTCGAGCTCGCGCTCCCTGCCGCGCTGCTCCTGGCCATATCGACCCGATCGCTCAGCCGGCGGGCCGCCGCGACCGTCGCCGCCTGCCTTGTGCTCGTCGGCTGTGCCACGAACGTCTCCAAGATCGGCCAGTTCCTGGCCGTCCTGATCGTCGTGGCGTTCTGCATCCTCGGCGCTCGTCGGATCAGATGGGACCATGGCCGCTTCGACCGGCGCTGGGCGGCGGTCGCCATTCTCACGGTGGTGGTCATGGGGATCGGCGCGTTCGGGGCGCGACACCGGTGGAAGGAGGTGCCCGGGGAGCTCGGCGCCGACAACGCGCGGGCCCTCGTCTGGGGGACAGCCGCCCATGCCGCGCAGCGTGCTCCGGTATTCGGGACCGGGCCGGGAGGGTTCAAGGTGCTCCTCCCCGACGTCGCCGCCCGGGATACGCCCCAATTGGGGTCCCACTGGGTCATTACTCCCTACGCCCCAGGGCACCGGGTCACCATGTGGATGAACGCGCACGATGACGCCCTGCAGACCCTCGTCGAGTGGGGACCGTTGTTCGGGGCGATCCTCGGGGCCATCGTGCTGTGGCCCCTGGTGCACTCTCTGCGGGCCGCCCGGGGCGCCCGGGGCTTCCGGCCGGCCATGGTGGCAGTGGCGCTCGGAACCGTCTACGCGCACTCCCTGATCGACTTCCCCTTCCAGATCTTCGCCATCCAGCTCACGCTCAGCGCCTGGGCGGCCATCGCCATCGGTGAGACGGACGACGACCGGGATCGCGAACCGGAACCGGTCGAGGCCGGGACCGAGACCGAGACCGCAATCCAAGAGGTCGAGCGACCCGCCGTTATGAGCGGGGTCTAGCGCTCGTCCAGGTCTTCGTTCCGAGCCAGGACCGAACGGCCGCGGTGCGGCGTTCGGTCCCCCACGAGATCACCTCGGCCAGCCCCACGATCACCGCCGTCAGGACGACACCGGCCACCATTCGGCCCGCGGTCGGCTGCCACAGCGCCTCTCGTCGGCGGATCGTCGTCGCCGACAGAAACAGCAGGATGGGGGCGTGAACGACGTACAGCGTGAAGGACGATTTGGCCAACCGTGAGGCATATCGGCCGAAGGGCGCCCGCCCCTTGAGGGCTGCGCCGGTGTAGGCGTGGGAGAAGGCGAAGATCACCAACACGGTGCCGAGAGCGATCAGAACTTCGCCGGTTCGCTTCCCGCCCTTGCCGACCCAGAACCCCAGTGTGCCGGCGAGGAACACGATGCCGGCGGCGGCCAGCGCCCGGGCCCGGTCGGGCATGATCCTGATCGGCTGCCTCGGGAAATAGGCAATCGCCACGCCGGCGAGCCAAATGGCGAAGAACATCAGGTTTCCCCGGAGCAGGAAGAGCGACCAGAGAATGAGCCCGCCGGCGACAACGCGACCCTTCGTGCCCGTCCTCGGCAGCATCAGCGCCACCATGGCCGGGAAGGCGACGTAGAACCAGAACTCGAAGGCGAGGCTCCACAGTGGGAGGTTCGATCCGAACGTCGTCACGTAGTGGAGGTCCTGGAGAAAGGCCAGGTTCCCGAGGAAGGCTACGACCCCGGTATGAGCGCCGGAGAGGTTGACCGGCGCCAGCGCATACGACCCGTGGCCGTTGTAGAGGCTGTGCGGGCCGGCCAGCGCCGAACCGACGGCGTCGAGGATGACCGTGAGCAGAAGTGCGGGAAGGAGGACGATGTACAGGCGGGTGGCGCGGTCGAGCAGATAGTCACGCCAGCGAAGGCGTCCGTCGGCGACCTTGCGGCCGACGGCGCTGCCGATGAAGAAGCCGCTCAGCACGAAGAAGATGAGGACATACTCCGCCCCGAGAGCCGTCACCCGGTAGAAGACCCGCGACAGGAGCGTCCAGTGCGTCACCTCGCCCGGAGGGGCGAACAACCAGAGGCGGACGTGGTGCAGCACCACCAGAATGGCGGCTGCGGCCCGGAGGCCGTCGAGGGCATCGGACCCACGCTGGCTCAACCTGACCGGCGCGAGGCGCGGGGCCACAAGCTGCCTCTTCTGCATGAGTTCGTATCGGACCCCTCCGTCCCGAGGTTGAGCGATATGAGCCAGACCGAATTGTGAACGCTCGAAGAACTGACCCTGGGACCGCTCAATATATGCAGCACAGTGGCCGATAAGCCCGACGAACCATCCGGCTAGTCGACCGCGCCGCGGGGTAGCGATGTCAAGCAGAACCACACTTCGAGTCGCGGTTCAAGACGGCAGCCGTCTCTTCCGCGACGGCGTCGCCATGGTG
>JAUZEX010000678.1 GCA_030838815.1 Actinomycetota bacterium | reverse complement strand
TCCGGACGCCCGCCTCCTCGCCCCGGGCGAAAAGGTCACCAGCCTGTCGGCCACCCCCAGCGGCGCCGGCTACTGGGTCTTCACCAGCCGAGGCCGGGTGATGCCCGTCGGAGACGCCCCTTTCCTCGGCGACATGTCATCCACGAGGCTCAATGGGCCGGTGCTCGGCTCCATCCCGACACCCGGCGGGAGGGGGTATTACATGGTGGCGTCCGACGGTGGAATCTTCGCCTTCGGGGACGCCCACTTCTCCGGATCGATGGGCGGCCGGCACCTCAATGCACCGGTCCAATCCCTCGTCCCTGCCGGCGACGGAGCCGGCTACTGGCTCGTCGCCTCCGACGGCGGGATCTTCGCCTTCGACGCCCCCTTCAAGGGCTCCATGGGCGGCAGTCATCTGAACCAGCCGGTCACGGGGATGGTCCGCTTCGGGGACGGCTACCTCATGGTCGCCAGAGACGGCGGCATCTTCGACTTCTCCAGCCAACCTTTCTCGGGCTCCCTCGGTGGGCACCCGCCGGCCCGTCCCATCGTCTCGGTCGCAGTCCTCGACCATTGACCGTCTTCGTCTGGCGAAGAGGCTGAGATTGAGGGCCGACCGGCCCTCGGTGTGGTGCTATCAGATGGGTGCGTCGCTGGGGATGTTCGTGGGCAGCGGCGGCGGGGTCGGGTGCACCACTCTCACGGTGGCGTCCGTCGCGCCGGTGGCGACCTTGGTGACGGTCGTGCCGCGCACCGTGTAGATGTCCCCGGCGGAGCTCGCCGTGGCCCCCTTGCCGATCCCGGCGTCGCACGGACCGGGACGCTGCAGCAGGACGAGGGTGGCGTCGCCGAGCCAGCCGACCGGGACGGCCGTGGCGAGGGCGCCCGGGAGGTCCAGGAGCTGGCCGGCGAGGCGCATCTTTGTCAACGGCGGCCGTCCGGGGGCGCACGTCCCTTCCTGCCAGGCGATGCCACCGCCGGCGAAGGGGGAGGTGACGACGCCGCTGATCGGCTGGTCGGGCGCGGTGGTGGAGGCCAGCGTGGTGATCGTGCCGGCGGCGAGGTCGAGGCTGTGGAGGTCCCAGCGGTCGGTGTGCTGGCCGGCGAAGATGAGGTGGCCGTCGTCCGTCCAGGCCAGGGAATCGATGTGGCGGCTGGTCTCGGCCGCGGCCAGGGTCCCCTGGAGGGCGCCGGTGGTATCGGCCAGGTAGTTGCCGTACCCGCCGCTGGCGTTCTCGCCGTCCCCGTAGCCGGCCACGACCATGGCCTGGCCGCTCGGGTGGTAGAGGGCGGCGTCGTAGCTGTTGATGACGCCGATGTCCTCGGCCGGGCCACCGGCCGTGGGTCGTTTCATCAACCGCCCGTCGCGGGTCACGGCCAGGAGCGAGGTACCCGCCGGCGAGAGGGACACGTGGTCGGCCGGCGTGAATCCGGTGGGCGCCGCCCGGCCGGCGGACACCAGCCGGGTGGGCCCGGCCAGGCCGGCATCGCCTCGCGCGCCCCAGGCGGGCGCGACGTCGACGTGGTCGGCCAGGCACCGGCGGCCCTGCCCGTCGGGGCCCACGGCCATGAGCCGGGCGCCCTCGACGTAGGTGACCTCACCGGCCGCCGGCGCCGCGCTCACCTGGCACGGCTGGAACGCACCCGCCGATCGGGTGGTGCACCCGGTGGCGAGCACGGCCAGCGCGCCCAGGAGGGCAATCCATCGTGTCATGAGCGGCGATCCCGGGGCCGGGCTACGGACAGGCCGAGGGCCCGGTCGTGCCCTGGCAGGTTTTGTCCTTGGCCAGGCGGCTGGCCAGGTCGTCCAGCGTGGCCGTCGACGGCGCTCGGGCGGCGTTGGACGGGTCGAGGAGGTTGTTGACCTCCCAGGGGTCGGCCGTGAGGTCGTAGTACTCCCGGACCTTGAGCGTCATGTCGTCCTGGTAGCCGTACCACTCGATGTAGTCGTAGGTGGAGGTGCGGAGGGAGGCCCAGCTCGGGGTGGTGGTGAAGTCGGGGCTGTAGTGGTACTCGAGGAGGTTCTCGGTGCGCGTCGTGGGGGCCAGGAAGGAGTGGCCGTCCATCGGGTACTTGAGGTCGGCCTGCACCCCCGTCGCGGCCAGGACGCTCGGTGCGACGTCGAGCAGCTCCATCTGGCGGGGATCGATCGCACCGGCGGGGAGGTGGCCGGGCCAGCGGACGTCGAAGGGGACGTGGACCGAGGGAAGGTAGGGGACGGTCTTCGACTTGATGCCGTACTCGTCGTAGAGCCAGCCGCTGTCGCCGCTGTAGACCACCATCGTGTTGTCGAGCTGGCCAGTGTCGGAGAGGTGCTGGAGGATCCGGTCCATCATGTCGTCCACCGACAGCAGGGTGCGGGCCTGGGCGTTGCGGGCGGTCTCGCCGGCGGCGTAGGTGTCGTGCTGGTTGCGGATGAAGTCGGGCTTGGTGGCCTCGTTGCCGACGGCGGGGCTCGGCTGCCAGGGCGGCAGCGGGGCGTTGGCGTACTGGTCGGCCGGCGTCATCGGGTTGTGCGGCGCCTGGGGGGTCAGCTCGAGGTACCAGGGCTTGTCGGGGTTCTGGTGGAAGTCGTCGATGAAGTCGATGGCCCGGTCGCTCTGGAAGTCGGTCACGTACTGGGATCCGGCGGCGACGGAATGGCCGTCCACCGTCCATTTGGTGTCGGTGTAGCCCCCGGCGACGCCGGCGTAGTGGTCGAAGGCCTCCGGGGTCGTCCCGTAGTGCCAGTTGATGAGGAACTTGCCGTCGAGGCCGGTCTGGTAGCCGCCGTCGTGGAGGTACTTCTGGAGGCTGGCGTCAAAATCCATGTTGGGCCCGGTCTGGTTGTTCAGGATGCCGGTGTTGTGCTGGTACTGGCCGCTCATGATCGACGTGCGCATCGGGGCGCAGATCGGCGTGGTGGCGAAGGTGTTGGTGAACTGGGTGCCGCCGTCCTCCAGCCATTTCCGGGTCTTGGGCATGAACTGCATGGTGTCGTAGCGCTGGTCGTCGGTCAGGACGAACAGCACGTTCGGCGCACCGGGTGGCGCCGTGGCGGTCGGGCCGCCCGCCGTCGTGGTGGTCGTCTTCCTCGTGGTGGTCGTCGTGGCCTTCGTCGTGGTGGTGGTGCTCGTCCCCGTGGTGGAGGTCGTGCTCGTCCCCGTCGTCGCCGAGGTGGACGAGGTCGGCGGGCTTCCCGGGGTCGGCGACTGAGGGTTGGTCAGCAGGTCTCCGCCCGTGCCGCTCACCACGCCCGGCGCGACCTCCGTCGGGAGCGTCGCCGCGCCCACGACCGGCTTGTCGGCATGGACGGACGTCGTGCCGTCGGCGTCGCCGAAGCCGAAGGACTGGCCGTCGTCGCTCACCTCCCGGTAACCGAGGCCCGTCGGGGTGGCGGTCATGGCCACGATCCGGTGGGCGCCGGCCTTTCCGGTGGCGGCGCCGAAGTAGCCGGCATCGCCGTAGGCCAGGACCCCGCCGTCGGCGGCGACGAGCCAGTAGCCGTTTCCGGACCGGGTGGAGGCCATCCCGACGATTGGCTGCCGCAACAACAGGCCGCCGGTCGAGCCATGGAAGGCGGCGTCGCCGAAGCTGAAGATCCCGCCGTCCGAGGCGACCATCCAGTAGCCGTGGCCCGATGGTGTGGCGGTCATGCCGACGATGGGCTTGTTGAGTGTGATGGCGCCGGTCGAGCCGAAGAAGGCGGCGTCGCCGAAGCTGAAGATCCCGCCGTCCGAGGCCACCATCCAGTACCCCGTGCGAGGGCC
>JAUZEX010000665.1 GCA_030838815.1 Actinomycetota bacterium | reverse complement strand
GAGGTGCGGCGCTGGCAGAGCTCCCTCGGCGCCGAGCGCGACCGCATCGCCGGCGAGGCCCGGGAGCTGGCCACGCCCCGGCTGCGCCGCATCCCCTTCGGAGCGCTGTTCCTCCTCTGCATCCGCTTCCTGTGGTTCAGCCTGGCCGGCCTGATCGGCCGGTTCGCCGCCCGGCGGCGCAACCCGTCCGGCGCTCCCGGCTCCTCCGGCTCCTCCGAGGGAGCGGCCGTCCGGCGGTCGAAGCATCTGGTCCAGGCGGGCGGGCCGGCGTACGTGAAGCTGGGCCAGCTGATCGCCACCGCCAGAGGCGCCCTGCCCGACCCCTGGACGGAGGCTTTCGCCTGGTGCCGCGACGAGGTACCGGCGCTCAAGGACGGGGTTGCCGAGGGGGTCATCGACCGGGAGCTCGGCCACCGGCGGGCGGAGACCTTCACGTCGATCGACCCCCACCCGGTGGCGGCGGCCAGCATCGCCCAGGTGCACCTGGCCCTGCTGGCCGACGGGACCGAGGTGGCGGTCAAGGTCCAGCGCCCCGGCCTCCGTGCCCGGTTCGAGGCCGACATCCGTGCCCTGTCGGTGATCGCCGTCGTCGCCGACGGGCTCAGCCAACGGGCCCGCATCGCCAACCTGCCGGGATTCGTGGAGCTGTTCGCCCAGCTGGTGCTGGAGGAGCTCGACTTCCGGCTCGAAGCGATGAACATGACCGAGATCGGTCTGGCCAACGAGGACGCCGGCCTCGACCACATCCGGATACCCCGGCCCATCCCGGGCCTCGTCACGGCCCGGGTGCTGGTCATGGAGCGGGTGCCGGGCATCCGCTACACCGACGCCGCTGCCGCCCATCCCGACCTCGACGGGCAGCGCATCGTGCGCCTGGCTGTGCAAGGAGTCCTGGAACACGCGCTGCTGTACGGGGTGTTCCACGGCGACCTGCACGCCGGCAACGTCCTGATCGACGAGGCGGGCAACTTCTCGCTGGTCGACTTCGGGATCGCCGGCCGGCTCGACGCCTCGCAGCGGGCGGCCCTGTGCCGGCTGGTGATCGGCTTCGCCCGCAACGACTTCGCGGCCCAGGTGGCGGCGGTGGCGGAGCTCGGCGCCCTCCCGCCCGGCATCGACCTGGCCCCGCTGGTGCGCCAGTTCGCCGAGGAGTCGACCGTGCTGCTCGCCGCCGTCGACCGGCCGCTCAGCCAGCTCGACTTCGGTTCGCTCACCGCCCAGGTCTCCCGGGCGATCCGGCTCCTGGCCGAGCACCGCTTCCGCCAGCCGAAGGAGCTCGTGCTCTTTTCCAAGAACCTGCTCTACCTCAACGGCTTGTGCAACGCCTTCGCCCCCGACATCAACCTGCTGTCGGAGATCGCCCCGGTGTTCCTGTACTTCCAGACCAAGTACCCGCAGGAGATCGCCCAGATCCTCATGGGTTCGTTCCTCCCGCCGGCTTGACCTTCGGTAGTGTCCGCGGCATGGACAAGTCGATCGAAGGCAACCGCGGCAAGCCCTTCCGGGTGCTGGTCGAGGAGGGCAAGGTCCGGGAGTTCGCCCGGGCGGTGAAGTCGTCCAACCCCGCCTACGTCGCCGAGGGGCAGCCGCAGGCGACGTCGCCGGTGACCTTTCTGGCCTCGTCGACGTTCTGGCAGGGCCCGGAGAACTCACCGTGGGGTGATGCGCCGCTGAACTGGGAGCGGATCCTCCACGGCGAGCAGGAGTTCGTCTTCCCCGGCGCCCCGCCGGCCGCCGGCACCGAGCTGACCGCCGAGGCCCGCATCGACCGCATCTTCGAGAAGGAAGGAAAGCGCGGTGGCGCGATGACCTTCGTGGACGTCGTGACCGAGTACCGCGACGGTTCGGGCGCGGTGGTGGCGGAATCCCGCAGCACGATCATCGAAACCAGCCAGGCCCCGGGGAGCTGAGCCAGATGACCATGACGACTGTGACCTGGGACGACCTCGACGTCGGTACCGAGGGCCCGACCCTCGAGGACAAGCCCCTGACGGTGACCGACTTCGTCCGGTACCAGGGCGCCTCGGGCGACATGAACCCGATCCACCACGACACCGAGTTCGCCCGGAAGGCCGGGTTCCCCCAGCCGTTCGCGGTGGGCATGCTCCAGGCCGGCGTCCTGGCCAGCTGGGCCACCGACTGGCTCGGGGCGGCCAACGTTCGGCGCTTCAAGGTGCAGTGGCGGGAACAGGCCTGGCCCGGCGACGTCCTCACCTACTCCGGCGCCGTCACCGCCAAGCGGGAGGAGGACGGCCAGCGCCTCGTCGACGTCGAGATGGCCGTCACCCGCCAGACCGGCGGCACCCACCTCAAAGGCTGGGCCACCTTCGTCGTCCCCGCCTGACCAGCTGGGCGCCCCGGGCGCCCAGCTGAGGCAACCCCCGGAAGCTACGGCATGATCTTGTAGACGTCGATCTCCGTCTCGACCGGCGGAGCGTCGAACCCGCCTTCGATCCCCTGCTGCATCCGGGGGATGAGCGTCCCATCGCGGAACCGTTCCCAGCTCCCCTGGGTCTCATGGACGGCCATGATCGTCCAACCGCCCTCCGAAGGACCGGCGGCGTGGAAGATCTGGCCCTCCGGCAGGGAACCGTCGCTGGGGTGGACGGCGGCGATCGATGCCTCGTACTGCTCCTTGGTACCGCCGGCAAAATGATGAACGATCCCGAACGCCATGACGTGTCCTTCCATATCGCGAGCCCGATGGCTGGCGATCCAACCCTTGCAGGTGGCCCGCTCCCCGTCTATGGCCCGATGGAGCTATCTCTGGACGGCCATGATGGGACGGCGACCTCACAGGGTCGGCTCGTCGTTCGTTGACCAGGTGTGGCGATGCAACCGTTCGAAGAGGTCGTGGCCCAGCACTCGCCGGCGGTGATGCGGGTCTGTCGCGCCCTGCTCGGGCCCGTCGAGGCCGACGACGCCTGGTCGGAGACGTTCCTGGCCGCATTGCGGGCCTATCCCGACCTGCGGCCGGAGAGCAACATCCGGGGGTGGTTGGTGACAATCGCCCATCGCAAGGCGATCGACCACATCCGGGCCCGGAAGCGGGCGCCGGAGCCGGCCGACGATCTTCCCGAGCGGCTCCCGGCGGGCGGTGGCGGCCCGGAGCCCGACGACACCGAGCTGCACAGCGCCCTGGCCGCGCTGCCCTTCAAGCAGCGGGGCGCGGTGGTGTACCGCTACCTCGCCGATCTCCCCTACGCCGAGGTCGCCGCGTTGCTCGAATGCAGCGAGGCGGCGGCCCGCCGCAACGCCGCTGACGGCATCGCCCGTCTCCGCCGGGACTACCAGAAGGACGAGTCATGACGATGCCGACCAACCGCGAGATCATCGACGACCTCACGTTCGCCTCTGACGAGATGACGGACTTCGTCGGGCTGCGGGCCCGGCTGGCCGCCCACGCCGACCGGGACGGGCTGCTCGACGTCTCCTACCGTACGATGGACAGCCCCATCGGCCCGCTGCTCCTGGCGGCCACGCCGACCGGCCTGGTGCGGGTGGCCTTCGAGGGGGAGAACCACGACGACGTCCTCGTCGAGCTGGCCACGGCCATCAGCCCCCGGATCCTCCGCTCCCCCCGGGGCGTCGACGAGGTCGCCCGCCAACTCGACGAGTACTTCGCCGGTCGGCGCCGGGTCTTCGAGGTGCCGGTCGACCTGCAGCTGTCCAGGGGGTTCCGCCGGGCTGTGCTGCAGCACCTGCTCGAGATCCCCTACGGCGTACGGGAGAGCTACGCGGTGGTGGCCACGGCGGCGGGGAATTCCCGGGCGGTCCGGGCCGCCGGAACGGCCTGTGCCACGAACCCGATCCCGCTGGTGGTGCCGTGCCACCGGGTGGTCCGCAGTGACGGGACCTACGGCCAGTACCGGGGCGGCCCGGCCGCCAAGCACACCCTGCTGACGATGGAGGCCACCCGATGACTGCCGCTGTCGATCGGCTCGACTGGAAGAGCATCGGCGATGACCTCGACGAGCTCGGAGTGGCCACGGCCGGCACCGTGCTGAACCGGGCCCAGTGCCAGGCACTGGCCGAGCTCTACGACGAGGACGGGCGGTTCCGCTCCACCGTCGACATGGCCCGTCACCGGTTCGGCGAAGGGCAGTACCGGTACTTCGGCCATCCCCTCCCGGACGTCGTGGCCGAGCTGCGGGCCGCATTCTGGCCCCACCTTCTGCCGATCGCCCGCCGATGGGCGGAACAACTCGACCGGCCCGACCGGTGGCCCGACGCCTTCGAGGACTGGCTCGAGCAGTGCCACGGGGCCGGGCAGGGCCAGCCCACCCCGCTGCTGCTGCGCTACGGGCCCGGCGGGTGGAACGCCCTGCACCGCGACCTCTACGGCGACCTCGTCTTCCCGCTCCAGGTCGTGATCGGCCTCGACGAGCCGGGCACCGACTACACCGGCGGCGAGTTCCTCGTGGTCGAGAACCGGATTCGGGCCCAGTCCCGGGCCACGGCGTCGTTGATCGGCCAGGGCGAGGCGCTGGTCTTCACCACCCGGGACCGACCCGTCGAGTCGGCCCGGGGCTGGTCGGCGGCGTCGCTGCGCCATGGCATGAGCGTGCTGCGCTCCGGGCGGCGGCGCACCCTGGGGCTGATCTTCCACGACGCCGCTTGAGAGCGGCGGCGGGCCCTATTTCCCGTCGCGCGGGCTCGATTCGTATCCGCCCCGGGTGACGGGGTGGAAGTCGGCCGTGCCGCCGCTGCAGGGGGCAATGGTGCCCGGGGCGCCCAGCCGAACACCGGAGAAGCGCTGCGGCTTGCTCTCGGTGTCGATGGTGGCGGCGAAATCCTGCCCGGCGTCGTTCCGGCCGCCGCTGCCGAAGATCCGGCCGCTGACCTGCATCAGACCGGCGCCGTCACGGGTGAGGCAGTGCACCTCGCCGGCGTCGCCGTGGTCGCTGTCGGCGTTCTCGCCGAAGCGGAACTGGCCCCAGGCGTCCTCCGGGTGGTCGCCGGAATTGCGGGCGTAGACGCCCAGGCCGTGGTTGCCGCTCGGGCTCTCGCTCGCCCCGGCGCCCCGGATCATGACCCGGGACTTGCCGAACCACCAGTCGTCAGGGGTGGCCCCGGCCGGAGAAGCTCCCGCCAGCACGACCCCCAGCATTCCCACCACCGCGCCGCAGCGCCCGACCCTGCTCCAGTTGAGCTCCATGAGGCCTCCCCCGCCTTGTGCACGACAGGCTAGCCCCGTCAGCGCTTCGACGACACCCGGCCGTCGGCCACGAAGGACGCGTGAAGGTCGGCCACCGTGTCGGCCAGCGGGCGGGGCCGGTATCCGAGCTCGGCGATCGCCTTCGAGCAGTCGACGACCGGATCGGTGGCGAGGGCATGCAGTGATTCGGGGGTGAGGAGCAGCCGGCCGGCCCGCCGGGGCCCCGCCAGCCGCACGGCCACCTCGGCGGCGAGCTGCACCGGAGCCAACGGCGCGGCCAGACGGGGAGGGCGGCGTCCGGCGACCTCCGCCGCCAGCCGCCCGAGCTCGGTGACCGAGGCCCGATGGCCCCCGACGAGATAGTTCTCCCCCTGACGGCCCCGATCGGCGGCCGCGATCAGGGCCGCGGCGACGTCGCGCACGTCGACCCAGTCGAACGCGCCCCTGACCGCGATCGGCATGCGGCCCTTGAACATCGCCAGCAGGACCCGACCCATGCGCGACGGCTCGGGATCGAGGGGACCGAACATCCCCGATGGGTTGAGGATCACGGCGTCGAGGCCCCGATCGACGACTCGACGCAGCTCGTCTTCCCCGGCGGCCTTCGACCGGTCGTAGGCCGGGAGGCCCGGATCGGTGGCCCGAGGCGCGTTTTCCCGTACGGGTCCCCGGATGGCGCCGACGTCGTAGGCATGGAGCGAGCTGCAGTGGACGAGGCGCCGCACTCCGGCGCCCAACGCCGCTTCGGCCACATGGCGGACGCCGTCGACGTTGACCCGCCGGACGGAGCCGTCGGGATCACCGGCAATCGAGATTCGAGCCGCCAGATGAAGGACGAAATCGGCTCCAGCAAAGGCGTTTACGAGCGTCGAAGGGTCGACTACATCAGCTCGAAACCACTCCACATCGAGCCCGTCGAATGCTGCACCGGGCCGCACATCGACGGCCCGTACGGTCTCCCCGGCGGCGGCCAGCGCTCGCACAACGTTGGCCCCCAAGTGCCCCGACGCGCCGGTGACGACGAATCTCAACTGTCCCTCCCGGGTCATTTTTAGGTTTGCGCCAATGGTATGTGTTGCCCGGTAAGGGACTGCAGCGAACACCGAAAATGATGACTAGCAATTTCAACGGTTGTGCGACAGACTATTGCTGCTGGAACCAACAACGAGAGGTGTACGTGATGGCTGCGAAGTTTGAAGTCAGCTCCAACGGCAAGGAGGGGTTCAAGTGGATCCTCACCAGCCAGGGCCGGACGCTGGCGCATAGTGAGCCCTACAGCCGCAAGGCTTCCTGTCTGAACGCCATCGAGTCCTTGCGCAAGGCCGCCTCCAGCGCCACCGTCTCCGACGGCACCGTTGCGTCGACCAATGGCACAGCGGCGAAGGCTGCGGCTCCCAGAAAGGCCACGGCCCGCAAGGGCGCCCCCCGCAAGGCCGCCGCCGCCAAGGCGCCCGCCGGGGCCAAGGCTCCCCGCAAGACCGCGGCCAAGAAGGCCGCCCCGGCCAAGGCCGCCCCCGCCGCCAAGGCTGCGCCCCGGAAGGCTGCGGCCAAGAAGGCCGCCCCGGCGGCTGCGGCCAAGGCGACCCCCAGGAAGGCTGCAGCGAGGAAGGCCGCCCCGGCCAAGGCCGCCCCCCGGAAGCGGGCGGCGCGCAAGGGCTAGTCACATCTGGTTCGGCCCATCCGGCGCACCGATGTTCGCCGGGTGGGCCAAGCCGTTCCGGGCGGCACCGCTGGGGGGTCGCCTAGATCGACGGATCGCCGCCCGCGTCGTCGAGGTCATCGTCGTCCACCTCGACGTACCAGACGTCGGCGCAGTCGCGGCAGCGGTAGACGGCGACGTCCCCGGGCTGCCACCCGAGCTCGGGGGGCTCGAGCGGCATGCGCTGACACGGCCCCCCGCAGTCGACGCAGATGATCGTGTCGGCCACCGGCATGGCTCAACCGTGGCACAAACCCGTCCGAAAGGTACGAGTCGGACGGAAATGTCGCCGGCGTCGCGAAGAAAATGTTTCACCAGGCTAATTAGCCTGGTAAAGTATCGGCATGCGCACCACCTCCTCCCCCGCCGGCACCGACGTCGCCGCCCCGGACATCGCCGCCCGGCTGCGCCTGAGCGCCACCAGGCTGGCCCGCCGGCTCCGCCAGGAGTCCGGAGCGGCCCTGTCGCCCAGCCAGCAGTCGGCGCTGGCCGTCATCGTCAACCATGGACCGCTGACGTTGGGGGCGCTGGCCGAGCACGAGCGCGTCGCCCCCCCGTCGATCACGAAGGTCGTGTCGAAGCTGGAATCCGACGGCCTCGTGATCCGTACGCCCGACCCCGCCGACCGCCGGGTCTGCCGGGTCGCCATATCGCCGGAAGGCGCGGCGCTGATGGAGGAATCCCGCCGGCGGAAGACCGCCTGGCTGACGGACCGCATCACCGAACTCGACCCCGAGCGCCAGCGGCGCCTGTCCGACGCACTCGACGTACTCGACGAGCTGACCTCCTGAGGATTCCCCCTATGACCCGTCTCCGTCTCGCCACCCACGACACCTTCCAATCGTTCTCCGTCCGGAACTTCCGGCTCTTTTTCGGCGGCCAGCTCATCTCCCAGGTCGGCAACTGGCTGACCCTCGTGGCCCAGACCCTGCTGGTCCTGAAGCTGACCAACAGCGGCTACGCCCTCGGCGGGCTGGCGGTGGCCCAGTTCGGCCCGGTCCTCCTGATCGGCGCCTTCGCCGGGCTGGTGGCCGACCGGTCCGACAAGCGCCGGCTGCTGATCTCGGTCCAGGTGCTGGCCATGCTGCAGTCGTTCTCCCTCGCCGCGCTGGCCTTCATGGGCCGTCCGCCCCTCCTGGCCATCTACGCCCTGGCCCTGTGGAGCGGCGTCGCCACCGCCTTCGACAATCCCGCCCGGCGCTCGTTCGTGGTGGAGATGGTGCCGGAAGACCGCATGAACAACGCCGTCAGCCTGAACAGCGCGCTGATGACCGGCTCCCGGGTCGTCGGGCCGGCGCTGGCCGGGCTCCTCGTGACCACGGTCGGGTTCGGCTGGTGCTTCCTGCTCGACGCCGTGAGCTACGTGGCCGTGATCGCCGCCCTGTGGCGCATGAACCCGGCCGAGCTGCGCCAAGCGCCCGTCACGCCCAAGGGGAAGGGCCAGATCCGGGAGGGGCTGCGCTACGCCCGCAGCGTTCCCGAGCTCTGGGTGCCGCTGGTGATGATGGCGCTCGTCGGAACGATGGCCTTCAACTTCGCCACCGTGCTGCCCCTCTTCGCCACCCGCGATCTGCACGGCAGTGACGTCACCTTCACCTGGCTGATGTCGGTGGTGAGCTGCGGGTCGCTGCTGGGAGCGCTGGCCACCGCCCGGCGCAAGACCATCGACATCCGCACGGTCAGCCGGAACGCGGTCATCTTCGGGGTGGCGCTCGGCATCCTGACCTTCGCCCCCAACCAGCCGTCGGCCTTCGCGGTCGGATTCCTGGTCGGTCTCGGCAGCATCATGTTCATGACCGCCGCCACCGCCATCACCCAGCTGGCCGCCGATCCGATGATGCGGGGCCGGGTGCTGGCCCTGCAGGCCATCGTGTTCCTCGGCAGCACGCCGATCGGCGGCCCGATCGTCGGCTACGTCTGCGACGTGTTCGGACCGCGTGCCGGCTTCGTCGTCGGCGGCATCGCCTGTGTTGTGGCCTGCGCGCTCGGCGCGTTGATCACCCGTCGACGCGCCGCGTCGGCGTCGAACGGCGGCGTCAGGGTGCGAGCAGCTGCGTGACGAGCCGTTCGAGCTCGGCGACCCGCGATCCCTTCACGAGCACCGCATCGCCCGGACCGAGCCCGAACAGCAGCTCGTAGGCCGCCCCAACATCGTCGACCGCGCGCGTCGCGCCGTACATCGGCGCCGCGACCGATACGACCTCGATGCCGAGATCTGCGGCGAGCGCGACGATCGCACGGTGGTGGTCGGCGGCGTCGGGCCCGAGCTCGGCCATCACACCGAGCACCGCGATGCGCCGGCCGCGGCCGG
>JAUZEX010000658.1 GCA_030838815.1 Actinomycetota bacterium | reverse complement strand
CGACGACGGCCCCACCCGCCTCGAGGCCCGGATCGCCGCCCTCCGCGACATGTAGACACTTGGGGGGCTCCGCCCCCCGAGAGCCCCCCGAAGGCGTGGCGGCGCCTTCGGCGCTCGTCCTTTTGTTCCGACGAAGCTATTCCTCGCTTCGCTCGGGCTTCGTCGGCGGGCTCCGCCCGAAGGCTCTCGGGGGTGCTCGGGGGGGCGGAGGCCGTTGAGAGGTCCGCACTCGAATAACAAAGGTGTGATTTACTCCCGTGATGCGCATGCGTACCTCTGCTCTCGCCGTCGGGCTCGTTTCTCTGCTGGCCGCTGCGGGCTGCAGCGGAGGTGGAGGCGGCAACAAGAACGCGGGGTCGACCAGCCCGTCCAGCACCGCCGTGTCGGGCGGCGCCGTCAAGGACGGGCCCATCGCGCCCCTCACCGGGCTCGTCGACCAGAGCGGGGCCACCGCCTCCCGGCCGTCGATCGCGGTCAAGGTCGACAACGCCCCTGAGGCCCGGCCCCAGTCCGGGCTCGACGTGGCCGACATCGTCTACGAAGAGGTCGTCGAGGGGGGCGTGACCCGCTTCATCGCCGTGTTCCACTCCCAGGCCCCGCCGGTGGCCGGACCCGTCCGTTCGGTGCGGCCCATGGACCCCGGCGTCCTGTCGGCCTACCACGGCCTCGTGGCCTACTCGGGCGGCATCCCCGCCTTCGTGGCCCTGCTGCGCAAGGCCCCGGTGCAGGACGTCGACGTCGACGTCGCCACCGACGCCTACACCTGGGACAAGTCGCGGGCCGCGCCCCACAACGAGTACGTCTCCCCCGAGAAGCTGTGGCCCAAGGCCAAGGGCGCCAACGCCGAGCCACCGAAGGCGATGTTCGTGTACCGGGCGGCCGGCGAGGCCTTCGGCGACGCCGACGCCCACCACGTGGTGATCCCCTACTCGCCCCGCCAGACGTCGGTCTACGACTGGGACGCCGCCGCCGGCACCTGGAAGCGGACGTCGAACGGCACGCCCCACACCACGGCCTCGGGCGCCCAGATCGCCCCCCAGAACGTGGTCATCCAGTTCGTCAGCCTCCACAACCTGGACTACGTCGACCAGTCGGGCACCAAGGTCGTCGAGTCGACGGTCATCGGCTCCGGCGACGCCTGGATCCTCTCCGCCGGCCGGATGACGAAGGGCCACTGGTCGAAGGACTCCGCCTCCGCTCCGACCCGGTTCACCGACGGTTCCGGGAATCCGGTGAAGTTGACCCCGGGCCGGACCTGGGTGCACTTCGCTCCGGTGGGCACTCCCGTCACGGCGGGGTAGGGCTTCGCGCTAACTTCCGTTCCCCACACTTTTCGCGGGAACGGGAGCAGAGGAACTGAGCACGAACGACGACCCGATGCAGGTGTCGCCGGCCCGGATCGAGGCGGCGGAGGCCCTTCGCCGCCTCGGCAACGCCCTGGTCGGCCACCACGTCGACGACGACTACCTCCTCGAGATGGCCAAGACGGCCGACGCCATGCTGAGGGAGGTCATCCACGGCGAGCGCCGGGCCCGGCCCGTCGACGACATGAAGCGCTACGTGTGGGGCATCCACCCGGGGGCGGGGGCCCGGGTCAACCACTTCCCCGACTGCATCGTCTCCGGCGCCGCCAACCCGATGGGGCTCGGCATGAGCATCTGGCGCGACGACGAGGAGGCGGTGGCCCGGGTGCGGCTGGGGAACGCCTTCGAGGGGGCGCCGGGCCGGGCCCACGGCGGCGTCGTGGCCGCCATCTTCGACGACGTCATGGGCATCGTGCTGACGATCCAGAGCACGCCGGCCTTCACCGCCCGGCTGACCGTGTCGTACCTGGCGCCGGTGCCGGTGGGGGTGGAGCTGGAGTTCCGGGCCCGCCAGACCTGGCGGGAGGGGCGGAAACTGTTCATCGCCGCCGAGGCGACCCACAACGGCAACGTCATCGCCGAGGCGGAAGGGCTCTTCATCGCCCTGCCCCCGGAGCGGTTCGGGCTGCCGCCGGGGCCGGAGGAGGTCCGGGCCGAGGCGGCGGGAGCCTTTTCGGGGGACAGCCCCGAACCCGGGGGTCCCGCCCGGGGGGAGGGGGGCCGTCCCCCCGAGAGAGGTGGCGTGGGCCGCCAAGATCGGGCGTCGGGCGCCGCCCTCTAGACTGCCGGACTGATTCCACTGGGGAACCGGCGGCGAGAACGAGAGGCAGGCGGCATGGCCGACGAGCGCAGCATCGGCACGGCGCGGGTCAAGCGGGGGCTGGCCGAGATGTTGCGGGGCGGCGTGATCATGGACGTCGTCACCGCCGAGCAGGCCCGGATCGCCGAGGACTCCGGTGCGGCGGCGGTCATGGCCCTGGAGCGGGTCCCGGCCGACATCCGCCGCGACGGCGGAGTCGCCCGCATGAGCGACCCGGCCATGATCGAGGCCATCAAGGCCGCGGTGACCATCCCGGTGATGGCCAAGTGCCGCATCGGCCACTTCGCCGAGGCCCAGGTGCTCCAGGCCCTCGGCGTCGACTACGTCGACGAGTCCGAGGTCCTCACCCCGGCCGACGAGGCCCACCACGTCGACAAGTGGGCCTTCACCACCCCCTTCGTGTGCGGAGCCACCAACCTGGGCGAGGCCCTGCGTCGCATCTCCGAGGGGGCGGCGCTCATCCGCTCCAAGGGGGAGGCGGGGACGGGCAACATCGTCGAGGCCGTCCGCCATCTGCGGTCGATCCTGGGCGACATC
>JAUZEX010000656.1 GCA_030838815.1 Actinomycetota bacterium | reverse complement strand
CGACGACGGCCCGGTGGCGGTCGACGCCTTTTCCATCGAGAAGAACCGGGGGTGGTGCCAGTAGGCGAGGGTGCACTGCGCCGGGTGGGCGTCGAGGTCGGACTGCAGCCACTGCACCTGGGCCGAGCCCGGGGAGCACCCGGCCCCGGGCACGCCGCAGGTGCTGTTCAGCGAGACGATGTGCCAGCTTCCGAGGTCGTAGCTGTAGAAGCCCTTGGTCGCGTCGCCGGCGGCGGACCCGAAGTAGTCGAAGTAGCCCGGTGCGCTCTGGCGCTTGGGTCCAACGGCGTAATCATGGTTTCCCGGGGCGGGATGGGTCCGGTCCTTGAACTGGCCCCAGGACGGCCCGTAACACTGGTTGTAGGTGGCCAGATCGCCCGTGGGGTAGGCGCCGTCTCCCAGCATCGCCACCGTGGCGGCCGGCACCTTGTTGACCAGTGCGGCGGTCGCCTCGTCATAGGGCGTGTTGCAGTCGGCGATGTCCCCGGCCGCCATCAGGACGGGGTCGCTCGCCGGGCCGGCGGCCCGAGCCGGCTGAAGTCCAGCCGAAACGGCGACAGGCGTGCCGGCCAGGAGCAGGACTGCGACCAACAAGGTTCTGACCCTCGGCATGGCGAACCTCGTGTCGGACGGCAGTCAACGCCACGGTGAACGCTGACCAAACGGACGGCTGACCAGGAATTCGACGGAGAGTTTCGCTCGTCCTCCCCTGACAGTCATCTGAAGTTCAGCTGCACGTCACCTTCAGTCCCTCAAGCTGTCTGTGAGCCGTACTCAACGTAAACAGGAGGCTCCGGTGCGTATCCGGCTGATCCCTCGCGACGAGGCATTCTTCCCCCTCTTCGACGAGGCTGCCACCAATTTGGCCGAGTGCGCCGGGCTGCTGCGCGACGTGATCGGGGGGCTCGGCGACACCCGGGCCGGCCACGCCCGGATCAACGAGTGCGAACGTCGCGGCGACGAGCTGACCCAGGCGATCCTGCGTCGTCTCGACCAGAGCTTCGTCGCCCCCTTCGACCGGGAGGACATCCACGCCCTCACCGAGCAGCTCGACGACGTGGTCGACGACATTCACGCCGTGTCCGAGTTGATGGTGCTCCACGACGTGGACGAACCGCTGCCGGAGGTCCGGGAACTGGTCGACATCCTGGCCAAGGCGGCGGATGCCAGCACCGGCCTCATCGCCAAGCTCTCCCGACTGCGGGGCATCGAGGCCGATCTGCAAGCGGTCGACCGCCTGGAGAGCGAGGGCGACCACATCTACCGGCGCTGCGTCGCCCGTCTGTTTTCCGGCGACTTCAACGCGTTCGACGTCCTGCGCTGGAAGGGCATCGTGGAAGCGATCGAATCGGCGATCAACGGGATCGAGAAGGTCTCGGACGTCGTCGCCGCCATCGTCATCAAGCACGCCTAAACCAAATCCGTGGAGACCGCCGCGCTCTGGTTCGTGGTGGCTGTCGCGCTCGCCTTCGACTTCACCAACGGCTTCCACGACGCCGCCAACTCCATCGCCACCGTGGTCAGCACCCGCGTGCTCCCGCCCCGCTACGCCGTCCTGTGGGCGGCCTTCTTCAATTTCGTCGCCTTCATGATCTTCAAGACCCACGTGGCCAACACCATCGCCAAGGACGTCGTTCTCCAGGACGTTCTCTCCATCGGCGTCGTCTTCGCCGGGCTCGTCGGCGCCATCGCCTGGAATCTCATCACCTACTACCTCGCCATCCCGAGCTCGTCGTCGCACGCTCTGGTCGGCGGGATGGCCGGCGCGGCGATGGCCAAGGCCGGCGGTCACGTCCTCGTCCTGGACGGGATGCGCAAGATCGGCGTGTTCATCGTGCTCTCGCCACTCATCGGCCTCGCGCTGGCCTTCATCGTCATGACCGCGATTCTCTGGGCCGGTCACCGCTACCGGAACGTCGACCGGCTCAACCGGGGATTCCGACGACTCCAGCTGGTCTCCGCCGGTGCCTACAGCCTGGGCCACGGCGGCAACGACGCCCAGAAGACCATGGGCGTCATCCTCGCCCTGCTCATCGCGTCCAAGAAGGTGTCGCCCACCGCCGGAGTGCCGCTGTGGGTCGTGCTCTGCGCCCACAGCGCCATCGCCCTCGGCACCCTCTCCGGAGGGATGCGGATCGTCCACACCATGGGCTCGAAGATCACCCGGCTCCAACCGGTCGGGGGCGTGTCCGCCGAATCATCGGCCGCCGTCGCCCTGTTCTTCGTCTCGTCCAAAGGGATCCCGGTCTCCACCACCCACACCATCACCGGCGCCATCATCGGAGTCGGATCGACCCGTCGCCTCTCCGCCGTGCGCTGGGGCATCGCGGGACGGGTTGTCTGGGCCTGGGTCCTCACGATTCCCGGAGCCGCCCTCGTCGGCGCCGCCGCCTTCGCCGTCCTCCGGCTCTTCTGATGGACCGGCGAGCCCTGTTCTTCCTCGGTGCCGCCCTGACCTGCGGCCTGATCGTGCCCCTCACCGATGCACCGCTCCGATGGGTCCCCGAGGTCCTGGCCCTCACGTATGTCGTGCTCGCCTTCGCCTCCTACCTGGACGCCCGCAGCAATCGCTAGCCTGACCGGACTGCGGAGAGGATCAGGATTCCTCTGCGGTGCGAGGGAATGCGCAGGACGCAACGGGCGGTGGTCTACCGTCGGCGGCAGTGGTTGCGCCCGGTTCCACGCTCGCTGATACTCCCGTTGCGGTCCTCGGATCCCGGCGACGCTGGCCGACGCTCGAGCTGCTGGCCGTCGGAGGCGTGGTGGCCCTCGTCCTCCGGCCGGTGCTGGTCCGGGCCTTCGCCGGACCGGCCGCCCAGACCTGGGCCACGATGTTCGTCTCCCTCACCGTCCAGGCCCTGCCCTTCCTCGTCCTGGGCGTGCTGATCAGCGGCGCCATCGCCGCCCTCGTCCCTGCCGGATCCCTGGCCCGGCTCCTCCCCCGCCGCCCGGTGGTGGCCGTCCCGGTGGCCAGCCTGGCCGGCGTGCTCGTCCCCGGTTGCGAGTGCAGCAGCGTCCCGATAGCCGGCCGGCTGGTCGCCGGGGGCGCCCCGGCGCCGGCCGCCCTCGCCTTCATGCTGGCGGGACCGGCGCTCAATCCTGTCGTGCTCGTCGCCACCGCGGTGGCGTTCCCCGGCCGTCCCGACGTGGTCGTGGCCCGGTTCCTGGCCTCATTCCTCACCGCCGTCGTCGTCGGGCTCGGCTGGGCCCGGTTCGGCCGCCCCGCCTGGACGGAGCGGCACGCAGTGGTCGCCGACGGGCACGGGAAATCGGATGTCGCCACCGCCAGCCGCCTCGCCGTCTTCTCCGCCACCGCCCGCCACGACTTCGGCCACGCCGGCGGCTTCCTCGTGCTCGGGGCCGCCACCGCCGCCACCCTCCAGGTCCTCGTGCCCCGCTCGCTGCTGGACGGCCTCGGGGGATCAGGCCCCGGAGCGGTGGTCACGCTGGCACTCCTCGCCGTGCTCCTGGCCGTCTGCTCCGAGGCCGACGCCTTCGTGGCCGCCAGCCTGGTCCAGTTCTCGCCC
>JAUZEX010000651.1 GCA_030838815.1 Actinomycetota bacterium | reverse complement strand
CCCGGACTCGTCGGCTGCTCCCGCGGCGCCGAAACCGCCCGCGAGGCCGGCGGCGAAGAAGCCGGCGGCGAAGAAGTCGACGGCGAACAAGCCGGCGGCGGAACGGTCCTAGGCTTCCGGCGATGCGCATCCCGGTCCGCCGTATCGACCCCACGCTTCCGCTCCCGGCAGCCCAGCACGCGGGCGACGCCGGCTATGACCTCCGGGCCCGGGAGGGGGTCGTCCTCGCGCCGGCCGGCGGGCGGGCGGCCGTCCCCACCGGCATTGCCGTAGCGATCCCGCCGGGATGGGCCGGCCTCATCCTCCCCCGGTCAGGCCTCGCCCTCCGCCACGGCGTGACCTGCCTGAACGCCCCGGGCCTGATCGACGCCGGCTACCGGGACGAGATCCGCGTGATCCTCGTCAACCACGACCCCACCGAGCCCTTCAAGGTCGAAGTCGGCGACCGCATCGCCCAGCTCGTCATCCAGGAGGTCGCGGCCGTCGAGTGGGACGAGGTCGAAGATCTCGGACAAACGGCCCGGGGCCAAGGAGGATTCGGGTCCACCGGCCGCCAATAACTCTCCTCGACGTACCCCGGCCAGCCCGGTTTTGATATGTTTCATAGACCACGCGGACGTGGCTCAGCTGGTAGAGCACAACCTTGCCAAGGTTGGGGTCGCCGGTTCGAATCCGGTCGTCCGCTCGGGAGAAACACCAGGTCAGGGGCCCTTTCCGGGCCCCTGACCCGCGTCCGGGAACAGGCCAAAAAGCGCCCAAGTCCGCGAGAAGCCCGCGGGACGGTTCGCGGGACGGTCCGCGACAGTCCGGCGTCCGGCCACCGAAGCTGCGTTGGTGCGCATCTCCACGCCCAGGTCGGCAGCTGGCCGAGACGACCGCCCGACGGACCGGGACCGTCCGGTCCCGGCGACGAGGCGGCGGGGCCGCGGCGCTCGGCACACGTTGGCCGCGGAGCGCGGTCTTGACGACCCGACGCCCGCGGTGAAGGAGGAAGGGGCCCGCGGGGGAACACCAGTTGCCTCCCGGCACGCATCGGGATCGACACCGGAGGACGACAGCGGAGCGGCAGGTGGCCGAAGGGTGCCGTACGACGCTGGAGTCGGCGGCGCCTCGGTCCGTCGGGCGGGTCGCCGTCCGGGAGCCGTCCACGGAGTCAGCGGATCACCCGGACGGCAACACCCAGGTCGGCCGCGGCCCGGGCGAGGAACCGTCCGATCCTGACTCGGCGGCCCCTACTCGCCGCACCGCCGGCTCACTCCCAGGTGGCGACCAGCGGTTTCATCACCATCATTTTGGGGGCAGTGTCCGTTGTTCATCGGGGTGCGAGGACGGCGACGCCGACCCGGCCGCCGTCGACGTCAATAACTGTGCCGTGCACGAAGCTGGCTTCGTCACTAGCGAGGTAGACCGCGGCGTGAGCGATCCCTTCAGGAGTTCCGGTACTACCGGCTGGGGTCCCGTGCATCATCATCTCGGCCGGGTCGTCGCCGGATCCGTCGGGTGCGGGGGGGCGGATTACACCGGGCGAGATGGCGTTCACGCGTACTCCGGCGGGACCGAACTCGGCTGCCCAATTCTTGGTCAAGGTCTCGATCGCGCCTTTGGTGGAGCTGTACAGCGAACCGATCGGTATGCCAAGCCGCGCCACCCACGAGCCGAGGTTGATAATCGCTCCGCGGCCCCGCTCCGCCATTGCTGGAGCGATCGCCGCGGTGAGGAAATACGGGGCCTTGACGTTGACGGCGTAGACCGCGTCGAACGTCGCCTCGTCGGTGGCGGCCGTGGTGGCGCCCGGGAAGATGCCGGCGTTGTTCACGAGCACGTCGATATGGCCGCCCAGCAATCGGGTCGCCTCGACGGCAAGGTCGTTCGACGCCTTGGCGGAGCCGTCGAGATCGCTGGCCACGAAGTCGGCTCGGCCGCCGGCGGAGCGAATCGCGTCGACCACCTCGGCGCCCCGCTGCTGGCTGCGACCGCTCACGATCACGTGCGCCCCCTCGGCGGCGAAGGCGGTGGCTATGGCGCGCCCGATGTTGCTCGTTGACCCGGTGACCAGTGCCGTCTTGCCGGTCAGACGTGAGGGCATGGAAGACTCCTTTCGATTGGACCACACGATCCAATCGTCAACCGTAGCGCCAGATTGGATCGCCTGGTCCAATTTCCGGTAGTCTGGGTTGGTGACGACGGAACTGACGTCCAAGGGTGCGGCGACGCGAGCCCGCATCGTTGAGGCGGCAGCCGATCTCGTCGCTCACGAGGGCGCGGCCAACATGTCACTGGACGATGTTGGCAAGGCCACGCGGACAAGTCGTAGCCAGCTGTTCCACTATTTCCCGGGCGGCCGGACGGAGTTGATCCGCGCCGTCGCGGCCTACCAGGCGAGCAGAACGATCCAAGATCAGCAGCCTTCCCTCTCAGAGCTCACCAGCTGGTCAGCCTGGGAGGCGTGGGCCGAGCAACTCGCGGGAGTGGCCGCCAGCGAAGCGGTGGTCGGCGGATGCCGGATCGGATCGCTCGTTGCCCAGTTGGCCCACACCGATGTCGAGGCACGGGCGATCATCGCCGGCGCGTTCGAGCAATGGCGAAGCCTTCTCGCCGACGGGATCCGCGCCATGCAGGCCACCGGGCAGATCCAACCCACCGTCGAGGCGGACGCACTCGCGCTCGCAACTCCGGCCAAGATCCAGGGTGGACTCCTGCTGACCCAATCGACGGGATCACCGGCACCATTTCGAACCGCGATGGATCAGGCACTCGCTCACCTCCGATCGTTCGCCGTGCCGACACGGCCGGTACGCCGGCGGAGGTGATGTTCGCAGCACGCAGATCGGCTCTAAGCCTCTCTCATGCGGGTGCGGTCCCACCCGGTCGGTGTTCACAGAACGCCGTAGCGGAGATGTATGACGCCGTTTCTGAATCCGTGCTCGTCGAGGAGCTCAAGGTGGGCGCGGGTGCCGGTTGGCAGTGCGGGATTGCGCCCACCCAGAACGACTGGCCAGA
>JAUZEX010000649.1 GCA_030838815.1 Actinomycetota bacterium | reverse complement strand
GATGTTGTGCCGGAGGAGCGACGAGTCGAAGACCAGCTCGCTCTCGAGGTCGGCCTGGACCATGACGACCTGGGTGATCAGCTCCCGGTACTCGTCGGGGAGCTCGTCGCCCTCTTCGTACCCGGTCACCCCGAGGGCCTCGAGCTCGCTGGCGAACCAGACGCCCTCAGGCGGAACGATGCTGCCCGTCACCGTCATCGCGCTCCTTCCCTCATGGAAACAGCACCTGCCCGTCGTCGGACTCCAGGATCACGGCCGCCCAGGGGCAGGCCTCGGCCGCCTCCCAGAGCTGCTCCTCGGTGGCCTCGCCGTCGGGGATCACCTCGGCGTAGGTGTCGAGCCCATCCTTCACCATCCGGAG
Organism: Actinomycetota bacterium; assembly: GCA_030838815.1. Lineage (GTDB taxonomy): Bacteria > Actinomycetota > Acidimicrobiia > IMCC26256 > BP-133 > BP-133. The sequence goes on along the minus strand of JAUZEX010000649.1, from coordinate 4,218 downwards.
CCGCGCTGGCACCAGGCGCACGCAGGTGCCCGTCCCGCTGCAGGAGTCGCGGTCGATGTGGACCTGCACGTCAGGGCCGCTCGATGAACGTGAGCCGCTCGGTCACGACGGCCGCCCCGCTGGCGTCGGTGAACGTCGCCTCCAGCGTGGCGAAGGTCATGGTGCCCTTCGGCGTCTCCTTGACCTTCACATCGGACACCCGCCCCCGGCAGACGAGGGTCTCCCCCACCAGCGGTGGGCGCTCGATCTCATAGGCCGCGCTGCCCATCACGGCCTTGTCGAACGACGTTCCCATGAAGGCCAGCGGGTCGGGGTAGCCGGGCCGGGCCGGGCCGAAGAGGCACGTCGGCGGGGCCGCCTTGCCCTCCAGGTAGAACGCCTGGTCCTCCCCCGTGGCCTCGAGGAAGTACTGGTTGAGCGGCACCTCGATGGTCACCTCGAACGGTTCGATCTCGGAACCCAGCAGGTCGTCGCGCATCGCCGCTCCTACCCGATCTCGGCCGTACCGGTGCCGGTGGCCACGACGTCGTCGTCGCCCCGCAGGACCCGCAGCTCGCAGGTGGCCCGCCCGCCCGCCACCCCGGTGATCGTCCCCTCGATGCGGAGCGTGTCGCCGGGGAGGATCGGGGCCCGGAACTGGGCCGTCACGCCCCGCACGCGCTCGGGGCCGAAGTTGCGGCCCAGCGCCTGTGTGAGGAAGGCCAGGGTCAGCGGGCCGTGGGCGATGACCGACGGGAAGCCGACCTTCTGGGCGAAGGCCTCGTCGGTGTGGATCGGGTTGAAGTCGCCGGTGGCGGCGGCGAACCGGGCGATCTGGGACCGGGAGATGGGACCCCGGCTGATCGGTTCCAGCGCCACGCCGGGCTCGGCGGAGATGGTGGTCATCGGCACCCTCCTCAGGGAACCCAGGGGATCTTGCCGTATTCCTCGAGCTCGCCGAGGACGCTGCGCAGCCGCCGCCGTTCCGGGTCGTCGGCGCCGAGGTCGGGCTCGTCGCGGCAGAACACGCCGATCGACTTCTCCACCCAGCTGGCCAGGATCGACTCCTGGGCCATGAGGTCGGGGCCGAGGATCGACAGCGAGGGGATCAGGACCCGCCCCACGGAGCCGGCGTACACGGCGTCCTGCAGCTCGTCGAGGGTGTCCTCGCCGCCGTCGACGAGGATCTTGTCCACGGCCGCCTCCGGGATGCGGGCGGCGGCGGCGAGCTCGGCGGCCTGGTCGGCAGCAGCGACGTAGGCGATGGTGGCCCGGCTGTCGCTCACACTCCTCCACCCCCTCCGACTGGGCCCCTCTGACTGAGTGACCATTCAATCATATGGGGACCTGCTTGTCAGCCCCGGCGGCGCTCCCAGGCCTTGCGGCCGGCCGGGGTGGCCCAGCCGTTGACCGCCGTCTCCACCAGGGAGGTGGCGTAGGACGCCGGCGTGCGGCCCTTGCGCAGGAGGTAGCCCTTCAGCACCCAGCCGTGGGACAGGAGGATCAGCGAGGTGGCCACGGCCAGGCAGTCGGTGTCGGGCCGGAGGAGCTCGGCCGCCACCGCCGCCTCCAGGATGGCGGTCAACCGGTCGACCATCTCCCGCTCGGTCTGCTTGGCCTGGTCGGTGCCGTACTCCGAGAGGTGGCCCGACTCCCGGTAGAACAGGTGGGTCACGTCGGTGTGCTTGTCGGCCGTGCCGACCAGGAACGACACACCCGCCATGAGCTGGTCGAGCGGGTCCTTCCCCCGCGACAGCGCCTTCTCCAGCCCCTCGCACCAGACCCGGGACCAGTGTTCGTAGATGAGGAAGAGGATGTCCTCCTTGGAGCGGACGTACTCGTAGACGAGGCCGACGGAGATGTTGGCCTCCTCGGCGATGTCGCGCACCACCGTCTTGGCGAAGCCCTGGCGGGCGACGAGCCGGGTGGCCGCCTCCACGATCTGGGCCCGGCGCCGCTCCACCAGGTCGGCATCGCCCACCCGGGACAGGGGCCGGGTCCCCGTCTTCGCTGCCGTCACCTTCGCCATCCGACCTCCCGTGTCACAAGGGATTCTAGGGGAACCCGCCCACCGGTGGAATGAGGGTTCAGTCATCGCGCCCACCGGGCGGGCCGGCGGAGCCGCCCAGAAAGGCAGATTGTGATTGAACGTTCGGTCAGGATAGGATCGGGACCATGTTCGTGAAGAAGATCTATGCCACTCCCCTCGAGCCGCACACCTGGTTCGACGCCTTCGATTCGCCCGAGGAACGGGCCTTCCGGGCCCGGGTGCGGGAGTTCGCCTGGGCGAACTTCGAGCACCAGCGCGACGATTGCGACGCCAAGTCGCGGTGCAGGCACCTTCTCCCGCTCGTCGCCGAAGGCGGGTACCTGGCCACGCTGGTGGCCAAGGAGCACGGCGGCGAGGGCCAGGGTCTCGGGTACAGCGTGATCATCGCCCAGGAGATGGGCGGCGTGATCCCGTCCCTGGCCGCCTACCGGGCCGTCAACGGCAACTTCGTGTCGAAACCGCTCGAAGAGTTCGGGACAGCCGAGCAGATCGACCGGTTCCTGCGGCCCCTGTGCGCGGCGGAGATCACCACCGCCCTGGCCATCAGCGAACCGACCGCCGGCTCCGACGTCGGCGGCATCCAGACGCGGGCGGTGCGTGACGGCGACTCGTGGGTCGTCAACGGGTTCAAGCAGCACATCAGCGGCGGCGCGGAGGCCGACTTCATCCTCGTCTACGCCGTGACCGACCCCGAGGCGTCCCTGTCGACCCGGCTCTCGGCCTTCATCGTCCCCACCAGCACCCCCGGCGTCGACCCGTCCGACGAGGAGTCGACCATGGGAGTGCGGGGCATGTCCCACACCCGGATCCGGCTCGACGACGTCCGCATCGACGACTCGCTGCGCCTCGGCGAGGTCGGCGAAGGCCTGCGGATCATGTTCTTCGGCCTCGCCGCGGAGCGGATCGACATCGCCGCCCGGGCGCTGGGTTGCGGCACCCGCGCCTTCGAGGAGGCCCGGGCCTACGCCGACGAGCGCCACCAGTTCGGCAAGCCGCTGCGGGCCCTGCAGGCCGTCTCCCACAAGATCTCCCAGATGCGCACCACCATCGACGCCGGTCGGCTGCTGGTGCTGCGGGCCGCCCGCCTCTACGACGAGGTGCTGGCCACCAAGGGCCCGGAGGAGGCGAGCGAGGCGTGCAACGAGGAGTCGTCGATCGCCAAGCTCTTCTGCGGCGAGCAGATGTTCTGGGTCTGCGACACGGCCATGCAGGTCTTCGGCGGGCTCGGCTACGAGCAGGGCACGGCCGTCGAGGCCATGTTCCGCGACACCAGAGTGTTCCGCTTCGGCGGCGGCACCGACGAGATCCAGCGCCACATCATCCAGCGAGACGAGTACAAGCGGCTCGCTCGAGCCCGGGATAACGGCGCGGGCGGGAACTCCGGCTAAGGGACGACGGTGCAGCTCCGGGCCGACCTGGCCTCGACACCCGAGCTGGTCAAGTTCCGTGACGAGCTCCGGGCCTGGCTCGACCGGCATCTCGCCGAGGAGTTCAAGGCCGAACCCCTGGCCGACCCGACCGGTTCGGAGGGGGAAGCCTTCGAGCGCCGGCGGGCGTGGCAGCGGATGCTGCACGACGGCGGGTGGGTCGGCGTCCACTGGCCCGAGGAGTACGGCGGGCGGGGCGCGACCCTGGCCGAGTACGCCGTGTTCCTGGTGACCTGTGGTGAGGCCGGCGCCCCGGAGCCGGTCAACCAGATCGGGCTCAACATGGTGGGGCCGACACTGATCGGGCACGGCACCCCGGCCCAGCAGGCCCTCCTGCCCGACATCCTCTCGGCCGAGACGATCTGGTGCCAGTTGTTCAGCGAGCCGGAGGCCGGCTCCGACCTCGGCGCCCTCGGGGCCCGGGCCCGCCGACAGGCCGACGGCCGGTGGGTGGTGTCGGGCCAGAAGGTATGGACGTCGCTCGGCCCGGTGGCCGACCTCGGACTGCTCCTGGCCCGCACCGGCGACGCCCCGACCGGGTTCCGGGGCCTGTCGTGCTTCGTCGTCGACATGCACGCCCCGGGCGTGACCGTGCGGGGCCTGCGCCAGATGGGCGGCCAGACCCACTTCAGCGAGGTCTTCCTTGACGACGTCGAGCTGGGGGCCGACGCCCTGATCGGCCCGGAGGACGACGGCTGGTCGGTGGCCACCGACACCCTCGGCCATGAGCGGACCACCGCCATCCTCTCCCGCCACGCCAGC